>JBIOKC010000059.1:0-11455 GCA_044451425.1 Thermodesulfobacteriota bacterium | reverse complement strand
TGATTATAATATCCGCGATTGTTATATCCATGATTATATCCCTGTCCATAATATCCACGTCCGTTACGAGCCATGCTTGTGGTCGGAACCGTCAAAATAAAAGCGGTCATTATCAAAATAGATAATATTATTTTTTTCATTTCTCTCTCCCTAAAACACTGCCTAACTATATAAACCTCAAGCGCACTATAAAAGTTGCAAATTCCAGCTGTAAAGCCTCTAACCACAATTATTCCTAACGGATTAGTCCGGCTCAACAAATATTTTGGCTGCAGCGAAAATCGTTTGTTTACAGGGTATTATCACTTGATTTAACGCTTGTCGGGGTCGACGTGGACTATAACTTCCGAATTCCTTATTTTTTTCTTTTATCTCATCCACTATCTGCTCCGCTATTTCATGGGACTTTACAAAACTGAGCATATGATCCATAATCACATGAAATTCTACGAATTTGACTGACCCCCCGCGTTCCTTGTTCAAAGCTTGTGATAGCTCTTTACGCTGGGATTATATCTCATGATTGTTTCTTCTATCTCCTTGATAATAGGGGACGGGAGCTCTTTGTCAGTTAATATATCGATTGATTCTATCACTATATCTTTGGACGACCAGATTATAACTAACGCTATGATGATTGAAATTATCGGATCTATACTATGATAACCGGTAAGCTTTATTGTTATAAGTCCTGCGATAATGCTTCCATTGGTGTATACATCGAATTTATAATGCAGGCTGTCCGCGCTTAGAACTATGCTTTTGGTTTCCTCGGCGACTTTCTTGATGTGTCTTGCAAGAAAAAAGCTAATGATTATCGAAAAGGCTATGGCTATAATCCCCCAATCGAGAGATACGAGATTGCCGCCTTTTACGAGCCTGACGATTGAGAGGTATATGAGATATAGGGCGGATGACCCTATTATGAAAGTCTGGAAGAGACCCGCTAGTCCTTCGACTTTTCCATGACCGAATTTATGGTCATGGTCGGCGGGCTTTTCCATCTTATTGATAGAAATAAATTTACCGATGAAGCGGTTACATCCAGAAACGAATCCGCGACCGAGGCCAGAATGCTTATAGAGTTGGTGATAATACCGAATACGATCTTAATGACGATTAGAACGAGAGATACAATTATCGATAGAAGAGCGGTTCGGAGCTTTTTGTTCTTAATGAAGTCGCTGCTCGATGACACCTTGTTTCTTGCCAGTAAGGTTAATTTATTTAAACCGACGGGAGAGCCGTAAAACTCCGGGATGCGAAAAATTAATCATCATGCCCCGCAGGAAGAAGAGGTCAAACGCTCCATCTCTTTAATTTCTCTTCTACTTTACGTTCCAAACTCTCTTTGTATTCCTCGATATCGATTCTAATCCTCGATGCGCCCGTACCCATGGCGGCCTCGGCGACTGCGACCGATTCCAATACAAGGACTCTCGGATCAAAAGGCGACGGTACGATATAGTCGGGTCCGAAGTCAAAGTGCTTTTTACCATAAGCTTTCGCCACTTTTTCGTCTGCCCCCATTTTGGCGAGTTTTGCAAGGGAGTACGCAGCTGCTACCTTCATTTCTTCATTTATCGCTTTTGCCCTGACATCGAGCGCTCCTCTGAATATAAAGGGGAATCCCAGAACGTTGTTTACCTGATTCGGATAGTCTGACCTGCCGGTAGCCATTATCACATCCTTTCTGGCCGCTTTGGCATCCGGGTAGGAAATTTCAGGGTCGGGGTTAGCCATTGCAAAGATAATAGGTTTGTCTGCCATAGACTTGACCATTTCCTTAGTGACTGCGCCTCCCGTGGAAAGTCCAACGAATACATCCGCCCCTTTCATGGCTTCTTCCAGTTTTCTGGCACTCGTATCCACGGCAAATTTTTCCTTCTGCGGGTTCATGTTCTTCTCTCGCCCTTTGTATATAACCCCGTGGCTGTCGCACATGATCATGTTATCTCTCTTTGCACCCAGATGGATGAAGAATTCCGCACATGCTATTGCAGAAGCCCCCGCGCCGTTAAACGTCATCCTTAGCTCGCTTATTTCCTTTTTTACCAGCTCACACGCGTTTAGAAGCCCTGCTCCAGATATTATCGCCGTTCCGTGCTGGTCGTCGTGAAATACCGGAATATCCATTTGTTTTCTCAATTCGTCTTCGATGTAAAAACACTCGGGGGCCTTTATGTCCTCAAGATTAATGCCTCCGAATGTGGGCTCCAGACACTTGACAGTTTTTATGACTTCATCAGGATCGTCGGTATTCAATTCAATATCGAAAGCATCTATCCCCGCGAACCTTTTAAAGAGAACGCTTTTACCTTCCATAACGGGCTTCCCGGCGAGTGCCCCTATCTTGCCTAAGCCCAGAACCGCCGTACCGTTTGTAATAACCGCTACCAGGTTTCCCTTGTTCGTGTATTCGTATACAAGATGCGGGTCTCTGTATATCTCCATGCACGGCTCCGCCACGCCCGGTGTGTAAGCCAGCGACAGGTCCCACTGCGTCAAGCAGGGCTTTGTAGGAACAACCTCTATTTTTCCTTTTCGGCCGACGCTGTGGTATTCAAGAGCGGCTTTTTTCATATCTTTTTCTTTATCAGCTACATCTTTCTCATTATCAGCCGACTTTGACATGTAATAATAATCCTCCGTTTATTGTTCCCGATATGGTTGTGTTGATTTGCATAACGAATTTTTGCGTTAGTTCTTCACCCCGCATCCGCAGCTTACAGGACTGCATCCGCACCCGCTGCCTGCAGAACCGGACGGGGAGAATTCACTCTCAGGTTTTATTCCGAAAGGGGAGAATTGCTTCTCTAATTTCTTACTCCGGCATGAAATGCAAGTAATTACTTCTTCGCTGTTGAGAACCAGGGTTTCGAATCTCTCTTCGCATTCGAGGCATCTGTATTCGAATATTGGCACTTTGTTAGGACCTCCGGCACCCTAATGAATTGAAAGTATTATAATTTTATATTAAATGCAGTCAATGGGGTAACTTTCCGGATAGCAGGGGCGAATAAACCCCAATTATCTGAAGCTTTTTAGTATAACCGGGATAATTATCGATGTTAAGGAACGATTTCCCGCTTCCTCACGTTGCGGGTCAGGCCAGAAAATATCTAATTTGTTTTGCGTCTCCCTCGTAAGCCAGTCCCCCTATGTATCCGTCGCAGGGAGCGATTTGCAGAATCGACCATATTCCCGAATCATTCGTCTGCGTAATGGAAGCGCAGGCGGGAAAGGAGTTCTCGAGAGCGGGAGACAAATCGATCTCCTTAAGCTGCGAAGAAAAACCTGTTCCCAGAGCTTTTGATAACGCTTCTCTTATAGTCCAGAGCTTGAGGAATGCCCTGATTTTCATGCTTTCAGGTTGTGAATGGTAGTATGCCCTTTCTCTGTCGGAGAAAAAGCGTTCGAGTATCTTTTCAGGCCTCGTCACCTGTCTTAAGAACTCTATATCGATGCCCACCGCACTCTTTTTCGTTAAAGCACAGAGCGCGAGATTCCCGGAATGCGAGAGGTTGAACTGAATTTCTCCTGGGTTCGATCCTTCGGGGATACCCGGCTTCCCGTGTTCGTTGTATTTGAAGACGATGTCGCTCGGTTTAGCGTTGCAATACACGCCCAGTATCTTTCTAAGGTAAGCGCGTGCCGCGACGAATCTATTCCCGTATTCTGCAAATCGGAACCTGCCGGCCCTTTCCTTTTCATCTTCTGAAAGAATGTCATTATATAAATCTTCGGGCTTGAGTGCGGGGTCGTCGAGTGCTATTTTCCAAAGATGGATTTCACCTTTACTAAGGCTCAATCTTTCGTTAGGGATAACCCAGTTTGCGCTTTCCGAATTCACGTCAAGATGATACAATGTTTGAAGCCGGGTTCTCAAATTATCAGAAGGATTTCCAGAAATCTATTCCCGCCCAATCGAGGGTCCTCTGACCGAGGATGTTTAGATAAAAAAGGCTGTTGGTAACCATAAGGATACCCACGATTATCAGCGACCCGCCGACAATAATTTTATACATTCCGTAGTGGCGCTTTATCCAGCCGAATGCCGTGAGCGCTCTTGAAAGGGCAAGCCCCGTGATAATGAAAGGCAGGCCGAGTCCGATCGAATAAGTGAACAACAGTAACGCACCCTTTCCCGCTCCCTCCGAGGTGCTCGCGTAAAGGAGTATCGACGCCAAAATGGGCCCCACACAGGGAGTCCAACCGAAACCGAATGCGATACCGAGGAAGAAAATGCTGACGAGTCCCAGATTGCCTCCCGCAAAGAATAGTCTCCTTTCCCTGTACAGCTGCGGAATTTTGATTATATCCATCGAGAAAAGCCCGAAGAGGATAATTATCACTCCCGATATTCGGAGGAGGAGTACTTTGTTCTCATGAAGGAAAGTGCCGATGTAAGAAGCCGAAGCGCCGAGTGTCACGAAGACAAAAGAAAACCCCAGCACAAAGAGGAGGCTCGGCACGAGGATTTTACCGGTCTTTCCTTCGGTCTCACCGCCGGTAAGCTCGTCGAAAGACATTTTGGAAACCATGGAAACGTATCCGGGGATTAAGGGCAGCACGCACGGTGAGAGGAAAGAAATGACACCCGCCAGAAATGCGATGATCCAACTTACCTGGAGTTCGGCATGGTTCACTCGGTTATCTCCTCAACGTACAGTTTAAATTTCTTTTCTCCTTCTTCTCCAATGAATGGCCCGTAGTTTTTTACAGCGATTTTCCCTTCCTTATTTATAAAGAATGTCGCCGGTAGCGCTACGACCTTATATTTTGAGGATATTTCCCCCTGTTGATCGTAGAGGATGGTGTAGGTTATATCATTGTTTTTGATGAATTCCGCTGCATTCGACCTGTCATCCATTACATCGATGCCTATGAAAGCGACATCCTTGTCTTTGTACTTGTTCCACATCTTTTGAAAGACCGGCAGCTCTTCTTTACATGGACCGCACCACGTAGCCCAGAAATTAAGTATGACCGGCTTGCCTTTAAAGTCGTCCAGGCTTATTTTTTTGCCGGTGTCGACGGTTTCGAGGGAGAAGATTTCAGCCGTGCGTTTCTCAGAATCCTTATTCGACTGTTCGTTTTTCTGATCGCATGATACTAGAATTGATATGGCGATAATCGCCGGTGTAAGAATGAGGAACACTTTTTTCATGATGTCTCCCGGGGCTTAAAGGACTATATAAAAAGAATCTTAAATAATATACCACTCTTTTATGAGTCACAAACCGGAATTCGGAGCCCGGATTCGTCCGGATTCAGTCCGGGGCCGGAACGAAAAACTGCTCTAAGTCATTCCGGATCCTCAAGTGAAGAATTCTCCTCTTTTGCATTTATTGCGGCAAAGAGTCTCGGACTTATATCGTCAAACGTATCCACATCACTCAACGTTTCAAGCAAACTATATTCGAGCCGCAGCTCTTTTATACGTTCGATTGTCTGAGTTAATACGACATTCGTACTCCAGTCAATATCTCTGAACAGGCGGGGCTCCGGTTTTCTCAACCCTAATAGATAATATCCCCCGTCCGCGGCAGGGCCGAGTACGACGTCCGTTTCATTAAGTCCGTCAAAGGCGACCCTCGCCGTATCGGCTGTGATTTCGGGAATGTCGGTCCCGATCAATACCGCTTTCTCTGTACCTCTCGAAAATACGGAGAGGAATGCGTTTGACATCTTTTCGCCGATCGTAGTTCCTACCTGACGCTCATAAGAAAGTTTACCGCTTCCGAGCCAGTCAGTTATCTCGTTTTCCCGTTCCGGCGGGTCGAAGAAGATTATGGTTCTGTGCGTGTCCGGCTTCGATACCTTTTCTATCGTCGTCTCCGCCATGAGCGAATAGACCTCGGCTGCCTTTTCCGCGCCCAGATCGCTCGCCACTCTCGACTTGACCTTCCCGGGCTCGGGGTATTTAACGAAAATGATTAAGGTATTTTTTTCAGGAAGGCCGCTCATTAGTCTTATCTCGCAGGACATGTTCATTCTTTCGTGGATTTACGCCGTCTCCCCTCCGCAGCTGCTACCCGAGCCTGCCGTGCATCCGTAACAGTGCGAAGCGAACAATATTCTCCTTTGAAGGAGGCTGCCGTAATCGAAATCAAAGATTGTCACGGGCTCCCTGTTTTTCTTAATCTCCATTTCGAGCATCTGGTTGAAATCGCAGTCATATAACCTTCCGTCATGGCCGACGCTTATAAGAGATCTGCACATGACTCCCTCGGCTGCGGCCGGGTTATAAGCGTTCACGAGTTTCGTCATGTAGTCGTCATAAGCACCCAGACGCTTGAGCTGCTGCTTGAACCGGTTGATAGGCATGTTCGTAATGGTGTAGAGGTTGTTGAATGCTATTCCGTACTTTCTATTGAGCTCCCTCTTGAAATCGGCCTCGAGGCCCTTTTGCGGAGCTGGAAGGAATGCTCCCACCGGGTTATACACGACGTTCAATATGAGCCCCGTACCCTCTTTGCCGTAACCCTCTTCGTTCAGCAGTAAGATCGCTCTTATGCTCTTCTCGAATACCCCTTTACCCCTCTGCTTATCGGTGAAGTATTCCTCGTAATAGGGCAGTGACGAGATAACTTCGACACCGTTCTCGGCATAGAACCGCGGGAGATACGACTTGCTTTCTCCCGTCACAGGGTTCCCGTCGATTGTGACCGTGAGGTTATGCCTCACTATTATGTGCTTGCCGAGTTTACCGGCCTCCAGGACGAGGTAATCGAAATGAGGGTTCAGCTCCGGGGCTCCTCCTGTAATGTCCAGAGTTTTTATCGCATCATGGTTTCTCAGGATTTCGAGGCAGCGGTTGACCGTTTCCAAATCCATCTGCTCGGTTCTTCTCGGCGAAGCATCGACATGGCAGTGTACACATGCTTGATTGCAGAGCTTTGTTACGTTTACTTGAAGAGTGCTTATACCCTCGGGCGGGAGCTTCTGCTTATTCTCAACGAGTGTTTTATGGAAATCGTACATGACGTCATCATCGGCGTCAGTCAACTCTTCCTTATGCTTGAGCGCTTGGGACTGGGGCATCGGGAACTCCGTTTCTCCATTCGAAACGCTTGATAATTGTTTTTCCGGTGCGATTGAACGAACTCTTATAATGCGCCCGTTCTTTCGAGCACGTTATGCATCTGGATTGCGTGTATCAATGTAATGCCCGCTTCCATGGACGCTGCAACATGTACCGCCTCCGTCATCTGCTCGGGATTCGACCCGGTTTCGAGACACTGCGTTGTATATGCGTCTATACAGTAGGGACATTTCTTAACGTGCGCCACGGCGAGTGCGATAAGTGCCTTCTCTCTTTTCGAGAGAGCGCCGTCTTCTCCCGTCGCCGAGTTGTAATAATCGAAGAACTTTTTCATGAGTTCTTCGCTGAACTTCCCTACCTCTGAAAAACGTTTTAGATCCTTCGGGTCGTAATAATCCATCTTGCCCTCCTTTGAAAGAATAAATTTTAACAGCAGCCGTTTCCGCCCGCGGGGGAACAACAGGGGTTTTCTCCCGGTTTCCGGCCGGAGTCCGTTATTATAAACATGCTGGAATAAGGAGCCTGCGAAAGCTTCTTTGCCGTGTCGGTGCATACCTCGACTGCCTGGTTCCTCGGGAATACGTGCCCCTCTTCGTCTATGATTACCTTGAAAGGACCCTTGTAAGTAGCATACTGACCTATATATACGCATCCTGCTGTTTTCTGGAATTTATAACCCCTGACCGTGACCGAACAGAAGTCGATGTTTTCGATGCTCTTCCAGAAGGTCTTTTCGAGTACCTCTATACCGTAGAAACCCGCCTGCTCGAGGTAAGACAGGAACGCGTTTTCGGTAAGAGAGCCGGCAATACACTCACCTATGAGCTGCTCGTCCTGTTTTAAGCGCTCTGGTATCTCGCGCTCGGACACTATATCCGAAACCACTATCCTCCCGTGGTCTTTGAGCGCCCTCCACATCTCGGAAAATACTTTTCTCTTATCCGGGGAAAGGTTAATAACGCAGTTGGAGGTTATGAGGTCGGCGGATTTTGTTTCGACCGGAATATCTTCGAGAAAACCTTTCCGGAATTCCACGTTCTCATACCCGAGGATACCAGAGACAGTCGCCCGGCTTTCATTCGCGACTCTCAGCATCTCGTCCGTCATATCGACGCCTATAACCTTTCCTTCTCGGCCTGTCTTCTTAGCCGCTATGAAGCAGTCTATTCCGGCGCCCGAGCCGAGGTCTACGACTACTTCGCCTGGGGCTATCATGGCCCGGCTCACGGGGCTGCCACACCCGTAGAATCTCTCGATCACCTCTCTAGGTATATGGCTTGTGTCCTCTTCGGGGTAGCTCGCGGGGCAGCAGAGGCTCTCTTTAGGCTCTTGTGCGGCTTTTGAGTAGAAATCCCTGATGGTTTCTCTAACAGCATCCGGTTTCTCCATCTTGAAGCTAACCTCCCTGACCAATCGTATCAACTGATATTCAATATTTTAATCGGTATTGTTAAGTTTCCGCAACCCGGCTTGAATAAATACACTGCACTATAACCGGGTCGAACCCTCATCCAACCGACTTGTATTTAGATGATTTTTTGTGTGAAAGGTTTCGTGAAATAATCTATAATCCGATTCGATACTCATCAAAAGCGTCTAACTCATCAAAAGCGTCTAAATGTATAACCTGTGCCAATAAGCGGGATAACCAGGTATTTTAATATCATAATCGCCTGAATATGATCTCGGGCAATTTGAATATGTATAAGGGAGTTGTTTTAGAATGTTAAAAGCCGTTATCTTTGATTTAGACGGAATTATCGTGGACACTGAGCCCGTGCACATGAGCGCGTTCCAGCTCACGCTCGGAGAATGGGGTATTCCGCTCACGGAAGAGGAGTATTATGCTAATTATCTCGCCTACGACGACAAGACCTTTTTCAGGAGAGTTCTTGAAGACAAGGATTATAAGCATGACGACGCACTGATCGCGGAGATGATGGAGAGGAAATCCCGTCATTACGATAATTCGATCAGGGGTCATATCGAAATCCTCCCCGGAGTCGAGGATTTCATAAGCGGTATCCGGGGTAAATACCGTCTTGCGATCGGTTCCGGTGCGCTCAAGGACGAGATAGTGCATATTCTTAATTTCACCGGAATAAGAGAGTGTTTCGAAGTCATAGTGAGTGCGGACGATATATTGAATTGCAAGCCCGCTCCGGACGTCTACATAGAAGTCTTAAATAGGTTGAATGCACTCGGACCGGGAGTGGAAACGATTTCAGCCTCCGAATGTCTCGTCATAGAGGATTCGGTTTCGGGAACAACGGCGGCGCTGTCGGCTGGCATGAAATGCCTCGCTATAACGAATTCGTACACGGCCAAGGAGCTTTCTCATGCTCACATTATCGCTAAGAGCCTTAAGGGGATCGACCCCGAGGACTTAAAGAAAATATACTGAGGGCGGAGCCGGCCGTCAGGAATTTGCATGGAATTCATAAATCGACCGCGCAAGCGTACCCATATCGGTCCATTTGTAGATTTTCACTGCGCCTGCGGGGCAGGCTATTCCAAATTATAATCCCGTACGACTTTAAGGCGAGCGCTATTCTCATACCGACCTAAATTATATGCCGATTAGGTGTAAGTTGTCGCTTCCCTATGACTGATTCATCCTATTCCACCGCTGAGATTGAGAAATGTCTTAACTCCAATTACTATTAAGCAATGGAAATGTACGCACTGATAATGGCGGGCGGAGAGGGGAAAAGGTTCTGGCCCCTCAGCAGCAGAAATAAACCCAAACAGTTTCTGTCTCTTACGGGCGAAAAATCGATGATAAGGCAGACCGTGGACAGGATTCTGCCCCTGATCCCGATCGAAAATATATTCGTAGTCACAGTAGAGCGCTATCGGAAGGAGACGCTCAAACACATACCCGAGCTTCCCGGAAATAACCTCATACTCGAGCCTGAGGGAAAAAATACCGCCCCCTGTATTGCTTACGGCACCCTGAGGATAAAGTTACGGGCACCTGAGGCAGTCACGGTTGTCCTTCCTGCGGATCATGCCGTAGGCGATGACAGCGCATTCAGGGAAGTTCTCCGATTTGCAGCCGACACCGCAGGCATCAGGCTGGGAAGGGGCGGCTACCCGCTGATTACTCTCGGCGTTACCCCTACAACGCCCGAGACGGGTTACGGGTACATTAAGGCTGGTGATGATGTCATTGTCTCGACCGATTGCTTCCGCGCACTCAAGGTAAGCAGGTTCGCGGAAAAACCCGACCTTAAAACTGCGCTCGCGTTCTTAAGAAAAGGGGGGTATTACTGGAATAGCGGGGTATTTGTATGGAAAACTTCATCTATTATCTCAGAATTCTCAAAGATACTTCCCGGATGGCATGAATATTTTGGCAATATGTCAGATAATATGGGAAAGGCGTCCGAGAAGGCTGCGGTATCATTATTTTATAAAGGTATAGAGCCTGGCTCTATAGATAAGCTGATTCTCGAGCGTTCTCAAAACACGGCTGTTATACCGGTAACATATCCCTGGAGTGATGTAGGCAGCTGGAAGAATCTCGACGAATACCTGCGTAAAGATGGGGATGACAACATATTTCAAGGCAGAGGGGTTTCAGTTGACTCCTCCGGTTGTCTCGTTTTCGGCGGAGATAAAGTAATTGCGCTCGTAGGCGTTAAGGACATAGTAGTCGTTGATTCAAAGGACGGAGTATTAATACTGAACAAGGAAAAATCCCAGGAAGTCAAGAGGGTTGTCGAAGAACTTAGCAAACGAGATAAAGATTAGTTGGCAACATACCATAATCACTTGATATTTATGTTCATTGAACCTAGGATTATATATCAAATTCGAGCTTTCAGTTAAATGAGTATCGTGAATGAATTTATGACAAAAGGAACAATTTTCATAATTTCGGGCCCTTCGGGTAGCGGAAAGACCACACTGGTCAAAGAAATTCTCGGTGGTTGCAGTATGAGTAACCTAAGATTTTCAGTTTCCTATACCACTAGGGAGCCCAGAGACGGCGAGGTAAACGGCGAAGATTATGTTTTCGTCACCGATAAGGAGTTCCGGGCAATGATCGAAAAGGGCGGGTTCGCTGAATATGCGAAGGTGCACAACCACTTGTACGGTACACCTATAGCTGAACTGGAACAGGCGATAGCATCTGGCCTCGACCTAATACTCGACATCGACGTTCAGGGGGCGGAACAAATCAGGCAAAAATACGGCTCGGGGGTTTACTGCTTCGTATTGCCCTCCTCCTTTGATATTCTCAGGGAAAGGCTAATTGAAAGGAAGAGCGAAAACCCGGGAGAAATCGAAAGGCGCCTTTCGGATGCCCTGAAAGAGATGGAAGGCGTTGAAAACTATGATTATATTATTATCAATGACGAACTTGACGAGGCTGTCGAATGTCTGGCCTCGGTAATCAAT
>JBIOKC010000058.1:0-11495 GCA_044451425.1 Thermodesulfobacteriota bacterium | reverse complement strand
CAATAAGTAATAATAAGTAAATCGTAAGTAATAATGAGTTAAACAAAGTAAAAGAAAATCTAAAATATATGGATAATTCCTCGGTAAGGTACCGATACCATACAAAAAAATGTTATACTAGTTATTACTCATTTTTACTATGTTTACACGGTACTAATACTATCAATGCGCTTCTCGGAAAAAGGCCGTGCTCCGGCTCGCGCTTTTGCCGAGACGAGCCGTCCTGATTATAGAGGGCTAATTTGGAGTTGGTTTTCCAAACACATTCGTCCTGAGTGCGTACGTAGTGTGTTGTCGAAGGGCATATGATTTCCCTTGTAAGAGAGAATCACGCCACACATTGAAATGTTGATTACTTGTTATATACTGATTACTTATTATACAAATTGTATACATTTGAACGTCTAAACCTAATTCGGAATAGATAACCGGAATACTCGTATGAAGACTTAAGGTTGTGATTTCGGATGGTTAACAACGATAAAATGTCGTATTCAAATTTGGTATGTTAATTGCAAGCTCAACAACTAGCTCGATTTTAATTTTCTGTAGAGCTGACAAAAGAATTGCAACTTATTATTCGGCTCAATAAATGTGCAACAGGTGTTAAATTTGCGTAACTACCTATGACTATATAAAATAAACATAACGACTGCAGTACCCTTTAATACCATAGCACAACGTATAGGGAGAAGTCATGGAGGTAAAGGTTAAAAAGAAGTTTATGAAGGAAATAAAGGCGGGCCTGCCCGAGGTAGTCAGGGAGGAGCTCGACCTCTACGAAAGCCAGATTCATGACTACCTGTCAGGACTTACAGGGGATATTAAATTCCAAAAGATACGCCTCCAGCTGGGAACCTACGCTCAGCGCCAGGACGGCGTCCAGATGCAGCGTATTAAAATCCCGTTCGGAGGTCTTAATACCGGACAGTTAATAAGGCTTGCAGATGTCTCCGATAAATACGCAAGTGGGTTCATGCACCTTACTACGAGACAGGACGTACAGCTCTACTATATTAAGATAAATACTGTCCCAAACATGATGCGGGAGCTCGCGGACGCGGGCATTACGACTCGAGAGGCATGCGGAAACACCGTAAGGAACGTAACTGCTTGCCACCAGTCGGGTGTTTCCCCTTCCGAAACATTCGATGTCACTCCTTACGCCGAAGCGTTTAAGAATTTTATGCTTAGGAATCCTATCTGCCAGAACATGGGGAGGAAGTTCAAAGCTTGCTTTGAAGGGTGTCAGGATATCGACCACGCCGGGGTCAGGATACATGACCTCGGGTTCAGGGCGCGCGTCAAAGAGTTTGATGGAGAGCTCAGGCGCGGGTTCCAGGTACATGTGGGCGGCGGCCTCGGGGCCTCGCCTTCGCTCGGGCATCTGTGGACTGAGTTCATGCCTGTCGAGGACATGATACCGTTCTCTGCCGCCGTGATACGCGTATTCGACCGGTACGGGGAACGGAAGGTCCGCATGAAGGCCCGTATGAAGTTCCTCGTCAGAAGCCTCGGCTGGGAGGAATTCCGAAAAAGGGTGGAAGAAGAGTGGGCGTCACTCAGGATCGAGCCCTCTTGGAATGACTACCTTAAGAGTATAAAAGAAAACGAAACGCCACCGGTCCGGTCCCATATACCGGATGCTCCCGAAGGGATCGAATCCGAACCCGATTATATACACTGGAAAGATTCCTGCGTTCTCCCGCACGCCTTGGAAGAATATGCGATGGTGAACGTCAGGATTCATCTTGGCGATATTAAATCCGATCGAGCAAGAGCGCTCGCGGATATCGCGGAGACCTTCTCGGGCGGTGAGATACGCATTAGTATTCTCCAGAATTTCGTTCTGCGCTGGGTCCCGAAATTCGCTCTCCCTTCGCTATATTCGGCGCTCAGGGAGGCCGGTCTAGCGTACGCCGGCGCCGACACATTCGGAGACATTACTGCTTGCCCCGGGGCAGATACGTGCCGCCTCGGGATAACTTCGGCCAAAGGTCTCGCCGATCATCTTACCGGTGGAATGAGCAACGGTCTCGGTGAGTTCAAAGGCTTGACTAAAGACCTCCGTATAAAGATTTCAGGATGTCCGAACTCCTGCGCCCAGCATACGGTGGCGAGCATAGGCTTCCAGGGCGCGTCACTGTCCAAGGACGGAAGGAACGTGCCGTCGGAGCAGGTCTTCGTAGGAGGCGGCTTATACGGCAACGATACGAGACTCGCTGCCTCTATAATCAAAGTCCCTTCAAAGAATGCGCCCAAAGTCGTCAAAAGGCTGCTCGAGCTTTACCGCGATGAGAGGCGGGGCGGCGAGCACTTCGATTTGGTGATGGAAAGGCTCGGTAGGGACCGGATAAAGGACGAAATCAATAGGTTTACGGATATACCTTCATTTGAGGAAGACCCTTCTTTCTATGAAGATTGGGGGCATGAAGAGCAGAAGTTTGAGCTCCAGAAAGGCGTTAAGGGGGAATGCGCAGGCGCTACAGTCGAAGAAAAAGTTCCCTCCTTCACGGATGCTCGAAAGCTTATACAGCAGGCGGAGGCATTGTTCGCTCACGGCGAGTATGCAGCCTCGATAGTGGAATCCTACCACTCCTGCGCCGCGAGCGCGCACGTGCCGCTCTATACGAAGCTCGTAGATCCGTTCACTTCCGAGCAGGCGATGTGGGAGTTCGAAAATCTTCTTGTCAGGACGGGAGAGGTCGATCGGAAGTGGATGGATATTGCCGCGAACCTCAGGGAAAAGCTCAATCAGGAGCCTGGATCCAAGCTTGCTGCCGAGATGCTCGATATAGCAAAAGAAATTTATGCCGAGTGTGAAAGAGTGCAGACCGGGGGTACGAAGTCGGTGAAGAATTAGCGGAGTCTCTTTCGTAACACTACATTAAATATCTCAATCAGCAGCCCGAATAGCGTTTGCATTATTCCGATACGCATGAGTTTTATCCATTATTGATTCTGATATGATGAACATCTCGGGATCGAGTGTTTGTTATACTTTTAATGGCGGTCAATAAACAAAGGTGAGAGATGTATATACCAGGGGCTAAATTCAAGGTCATATTAAAGATTAAATCCGGAGATCAGGTTTTCGAGCCCGGTCTGGTCGGTGAAATAGTCGGAAGCGTTAACAAGATGGTCGGAAAATCTTACAGGGTTAAATTCGAGGACGGCCGGGCCGCTGAAATTCATATGGTGATTCTTAATAACCAGACACAGATTATAAAAGACACCCTGAATTAAGTCTCATTTATATCGCTTCCGATCTTAAGCTGATTCCTGCTTCAGCCGCATTATCACATCGTGCATTTCAGAGGGGTTTATTGGATTCTGGATGCAGCGATATCCGTCCTGCCGGCTTCCGACTGGAGCAGGGCATTCTGCAGCACCTGGTCGAGGCCGTATACGTCTTTGTGGAAGCTGATGGAGCCGTCTCGATTAGCCCAGGCCGTAAAGTAGAGTATGTAGACCGGTATCTGGACAGGCAGTTGCACGGTCTGGGTTTTTCCACTGCCAATCATGGATTGGATTCTTTCGATCGTCCATCGAGGGTCTGAAGACAGCACGAATTCGGCCAGTTCAACCGGCTTTTCCACTCTGATACATCCGTGGCTGAAGTTTCTCTGAGACCTCTGAAAGTAACCCCTGTTCGGCGTGTCGTGCAGGTACACGGAGTACTTGTTCGGGAAGAGAAATTTAATTCTGCCCAGCGGATTAGACGGGCCCGGGTTCTGACGCAACGGGTAATTGCCCGTGAGCACTTTATTGATATATGCCTCCTTAGCCGAAGCTACCTCGGCTTCGTCGGTGGTATTGGGCTGTTCCATGCCGAGACCAAGCGCTTGTATATTTCGATCCGCCATGTAATCAGGGTCTGACTTTATCAAAGGAGCTATATCGTCCTTGAAAATGCTAGGCGGAATGTTCCAGTATGGGTTAATTACGATGTTAGTCATCTCTTCGCTGAAAATAGGGGTGTTCCATTTTGGCTTCCCTACGACGATCCTCATCTCTATGGCGTCTCTGTTGTTCTCGACGGCATAGAGGTGGTAGTTTGCGATATTCACGAGGACGAACTTGTTTCCCATATCCTGAGGAAGCATACGCCACCGCTCCATCGAGAGCGTTATGTGTTTCACGAGATCTCCGGCGGGGACGTTCAATGATTCTATTGTGGAATCCCCCGCAACTCCGTCCACATATAAGCCGTTTGTATCCTGGTATTTCCTCACGGCTTGTTCGAGCGCCTCATCGTATACATCGTTCTTCAGATCAGAGCTGTTGAGCTCGCCCGTTACGACGAGCCTTTCCTTAAGCGCCGTCACTCCCCGGCCCCGCATTCCTTTACTGAGCTTGGGCCCTTCCGGGATGGGTTTCCACCCGCCTTCGGCTTCGTAAAGTCTGTACTGTTCGAGCGCGGTCCTCAGTCTTCCGTAAACGGGGTATTTCGGCAGCAGTCCCGCAAGTGTCTTATCGATCTTGTTTTCACTTACCGCCGTGAGGAGAGGTGCGTTCAGGTCTACGGGTTTTTCCCCGAACACGAGCTCGAGGTCTATTTGCTGAGCCGATACCTGACCGTAGAGCAGGTCGTTCGCATATTTGAGAAATGAGTTTGATAGAAGTAAGTCGAGCTCAGCTAGTAATTCAGGGCTCGGAAGCTTGCCGGACTTGCTCCAGGTCTTTATCCTCGCAAGAGTGTCTTCTATTTCTTTTAGGTAGTAATTCTCGGGGTTCAGGCCTTCTTTATAGCTTCTTCTTATGGCCTCTACCATCACAATGGTCTCGGATATCGGACCGTCCTCGTTAATCCAGACAGGCTTATAACTCTGCTTCTGATAGAGCGCAGGCAATGAGCTGTAAACCTTAATATTCTCACTACCGATTCTGGTGGCTCGCGGCGTCTTGTGGCTACTCAGTCTCTGCCTTATGATTCCGCTCACCCGGTCGAGCATCGTTTCAGGAGAATGCGGAGATGTGCTTATTTTATTCGGTGTGTTTTCCTGACCGGACGGAACACAGCCGATAGCGATAATGCTCAATATCAAGAGCATAATTATGGCGATTTCTACTCTATTTGTTCGGGAAGCCGACATCTTGACCTTACCAACTTATCTATTCTAAGCTGAGTTATTGTTCAGCCGGTAATTCATAACCCCTTTCATCAAGAATAACTGAGATTTATATCTATGTTAACAAGTTTTCAGTTTATTCGCCGCACATTATTATAATGCCAAACTTATATAATGACTATCCTGTATAGTACTAATTTTAGTCTGAGGTTACATTATTTTAATCCCATGAGTCAGATTTAAGTCTTTGAAGAGGTAACGTTTTATTTTACGCGTAGTGGTTTTAGGGAACTCTTCCAGTCTTAGGGCGAAGTGCCTGATCCTCTTGTAAGGCTCGAGCTCCCTGTTGGTCTTCCTGACTTCCCCCCGCATCAGCTCCCATAAATTCTCGGGTGAAATAGGCTCACCCGACTGTCCGAGCTTTTTTCCGGCTTCCTCCATCTGCGGGTAAATGAGTGCTTGAACGCTTAAATCGTCGGGGCTGAACACCAGGGCTTCTTCTATGAACGGGGACTTAGCTAATTTCTCCTCGATCTCCTCAGGGAATATATTCTCTCCTCCTCTGGTGACGATGACATTTTTTTTCCTGCCTGTAATGTAGAGGTATCCGTCCTCATCGAAATATCCTATGTCCCCCGTAAGCAGCCACCCGTCGCTTGTTAGGGTCTCTTCAGTCGCCGATCTGTTCTTATAATATCCGAGCATTATATTAGGGCCCCTGGCCGCTATTTCCCCGTTTCCTTCGCTGTCCGCGTCCCTTATTTCGACGTCGTTGCTCGGTATTATCATGCCTATACTTTCGGGCTTGGGTTTTGAGGGCGGATTCACCGCTATGAGCGGCGAGGCTTCGGACAAGCCGTAACCTTGAATCACCTCGAGTCCGTAATTATAGAGCCCCTCGGATATCCATACCGGAAGTGCGGCTCCCCCGGAAATAATGAGCCTTATATCGTCGAGGCCGAGGCTCCGCTTTATTTTCTTTCTGATAATGCGCTTGGGGATGAGCTTCGTGGCGATTCCTCTCAACCCCGTCTGTCCGGATACCTCTTTATGGATTCTCAGATATAGCTTTTCTAGAATCAGCGGTGTGCTTAGCCAGACAGTCGGTTTTGCGAGCTTCAGGTCCTGAATGAGATCCCTCGATTTTAGTCCCCTCCCGTAGAAAACGCTCATACCGCTGCAGAATGTCGCAATAAGACCGCATGTGCACTCATATGAATGGTGCACGGGGAGTATGGAAAAAGCCCTGTCTCCCGGGTTGTAATCAATCGTCCTGTGCATGTCGTCGACGTTCGAAATTATGTTACGATGACTCAGCATTACCCCTTTCGGATCACCGGTCGTCCCCGAGGTGAAGAGTATCTCTAGGAGGCTGTCGCGGAGCACTTCTTCCCCTCCGGCTCCAGTAGCGTATTTACAGCATATATCGTCGATATTGTCCATGAGAATTATGTGTCTCAGGTCCTTGAGCCCATCGGCGGCCGCCCGGATACCGGCGTGGAATGAACTCGATACGATTACGGCCTTCGCCAACGAGAATGACAGAATGAACTTCTGATTCTCGAGCGGTGCTCTCGCGTCGAGCGGAATGGCCACGGCTCCTATCCACGAAACCGCAAAAAGGGATATCCCCCACTCGGGCCTGTTCTCGCCGAGGATAGCGACATGGTCTCCCTTCTCAACTCCGAGCTCTTTCAGGTATCTCGCCAGTTTTTTTACCATGTCCAGCACCCGGCCGTAGGTGATCTCGTAAACGGCGTTTCCTCTCGGAGTACGGTATGCGATGTTGTCTCCAAATTTGTCCGAACTAGATTCGATAAGCTCGGGCAGGGTATTTACCCCGAGGCTGTCTCTCAAGACAGGGATTTTCGCTGACGGCTTTGTGAATTTCTTCATAAACTCTCTGACTCGCTAAAAACTCCCGGCTCCCATCAATTCTACTTCGAAAAGGGTCATCTCTTCAATCGGTTTTAATATCGGAGTCACTTTTAGAAGATAATATATGCTCCGACAGCGAGGAATCCGGACCATTTTATATTGTTGAGCGTCGGCCGCTCATTCGGGGCAAAGAACGCTGAATGGATGGGTTTCAGCTCTGCCGCGGTGAATTGTCCCTGACGGGTTAAAGTAACAAGAATATTCGAGCTTATGAATAGAAGAATACCCTTGACGATCAACGGGATATATGTACGGTTTTTGTGAGAATTTCCATTATATCGGGGAAGTTCCGTATTATGAAATCCGCTTCGGGGTAATGCTCATAAGGGGTATGGATTTTATTTTCCAGCCAAACGGTGTCCATTCCCACACCCTTGGCCCCGACGACGTCCGCCTTGAAGTTATCGCCTACCATGAGCGCCTCTTCGGGCTTTATTCCGAGGAGCTCAAAAGCCCTCATGAAAATTAGTGGGCTAGGTTTCCTCCAGCCCACTTCCTCGGAGATAATTATTTTTTCAAAGAAGTGTCTTATGCCGAACCTGTCTATGAGGGCATAAACAGTCCGGGCGTAATCGAAATTGGAGATTACGGCCATGCGGTACCCTTTACCTTTTACGTATTCGAGTGCCTTTTCGTTCTCCTGAGGTAGTTCGACAGCCCTTGCAAGACCATCCATGTGCGCAGCCGCCATTTCCTCTGCCATACCGTACGTATTCTCGTCAGGCGCTAGATTCATGTTACGAAGCATCAAAATAAACCTTTCACGGTTCGGATACTCCCTGTACTCTACGAGCTTCATTTCCTGAAACTGGCGATAACTTTCTATAAAAAAGGGGTAGAACTCGGAGAAACCGATATCGGGATAATATTCCCTGAATACCGAATACACTTCGTTACTAGTCGTTCTTGACCTTGTCCCCATTACGTCGATTGAGGGCAGGTGATTGAAGTTAAAGTTGACGATGGTATCGAAGAGGTCGAATATGACTGTATTGTATACCTTCATCTCTTGACTTTGTGTTGCCTGCATGTCCGTGAACAGATGGAGAAAGCAGGCTAGACTGGCTCCGGTTAAATAGAAGGTTTATTTTTTAGCGGTCGCTCTTTCGAGGACGACATCGATTATCTTCCGATGAACTCCGAGCGGCTCAGTCACAAAATAACTCACACCCTTGTGTTTACTCGCTGCATCGCCGACCATTTTAGGAATGTCCTGCTTGGAGTGTTTTCCGGGCGCGAGGAAGTAGGGGAGCACAACTATATGAATCGCACCCTCTGCGACGCACTCATCAAACGCTTGCGAAACAGTAGGCTCTACGAGCTCCATATGACAATAGCGGATTATATCGAAGTCTGAGTGCTCATTCGATTCTAGAAGGCTCGCGACTTCGGCGAGCATCTCGTTAGCCGCGTCTACCGTGCTTCCGTGATCTACGATGATTAATGCTTTCCTGCTCATTTTTTGTCGATTATTGGAAGAAGGAGTATACAAAAGCAATATTATCAATCCGTCGCTATGCTTTGAGCGGGCCCGAGACGTTGAGTTTAATCGATTCCAGTACAATTTCGGCGCATCGGTAGAATTCTTCGAGCACGAGATATTCGTTTACGGTGTGGAGATCATACATGCCAGTGCCGAGGTTCACACATTGTATGCCCATTTTGTTGAAGTAATTAGCGTCGCACCCCCCTCCGCTCGTGTGGCGCATTATGTCGTACCCTAAATTCCCGACGGCAGTTTCAACGAGGTGTGCCGGGATCGATTCCGGGGATACGTCCATCCTGTCGTAGCTTCTCTCTATCCTCTCTTCGAGAGTCGCGAAGCGAGTCGTACCCTCAAGCGAAAGGTCGTCGTGTATCGTGACCTCGTATTTTGAAACGGTGTCGTGGAAACATTTTCTCATGTGGTCCACCTGGGCTTTAAGCGCCTCATCGCTGTGGCTCCTTGCTTCTCCGACGACTCTCACGAGGTTCGGTATAATGTTCGTCGCCCTCCCTCCCTTAATTATACCTATGTTCGCGGTCGTAATTTCGTCAATTCTGCCCAGCTTCATTTGCGAGATTGCTTCGCATGCGATTTTGATAGCGCTTAGTCCGTTCTCGGGGCATACGCCGGCATGCGCTTCAAGACCGTGCACGGAGAATTCGAGCTTGACGGCTGAGGGACATTTGAGGACGAGGCGGGAGGGAGAGCTGCTGTCGAGCACTATCCCGTGTCTCGAATCGAATTTCGATATGTCGATAAACTTTGCGCCGAGCAATCCAATCTCTTCACATATGGTAAACGCTACTTCGATATCGGAATGGGGCAGGTTTTTTTCTTTGAGAGTTCTAAGAACTTCCACGATTACCGCAACACCGCTCTTATCGTCGCTTCCGAGAATGGTTGTCCCATCACTCTTTATTAAGCCGTCTGCGATCCTCGGTCTGATGTCTTCGCCTGGTCCCACCGTGTCCATGTGGGCTGAAAGAAAAAAGGGGAGGGTGCCCCTGGTGTTTCCTTCCAGCTTTACTAAAAGGTTCCCCACGTTCCCATTGACTTTATCCCCGGCATCGTCGTAAAAACATTCGGCTCCCAGCTCTTTCATTTCTTTCTCGAGCCTGATTGCGACATCCTTTTCCCTTTTTGACGGACTGTCAATTCTGATTAACTCCATTACATGCTCGGTCATTCTTTCTCTATTGATCATAAAACCGCTCCCGGTTGGGTATGTATATGCATAGTCGGATTAAAAATATAAATTATTGGACTTTCACCCGGACGACATCAGTATAACCCAAGCCGGGAAGTTTAGGAATCGGTCGGGCTCTGCTGGGAGATTTTATATTGACCCGCGAGTCGAATAAAAATTTTTCTACGTGCACCCAAGCCCCTGCGCTCGCGGTTTAAAAGTTAAGGTCGGAATCAATACGGATAAATGTCTTTCTTTGTTAACATGACCGATTGCCTGACGGGGGAGTTATATTCTTTATACGTCCCCAGGCAGTTCCCTGAGCACGTCGATTATTCTTCCGAGCTCGGCTCTATTGAGAGAATATATCCGGTTCTGTCTTATTTTTTGTTCTCTTATGAGTCCGTCTTCTTTCAGTATTTTTAGATGGTTCGAGACTGTAGGCTGCAATAGATTGAATTTACTCGCTATTTCGCCCGCGCTGGCATCGCTTTCTCTCAGTATTTTTAATATCGTCTTTCTTCGTTCGTCACTAATGGCTTTGAAACTACATCCCATCTCCCGCGTAGTCAGCAATTAGATAATTATGAAAATATATTCTAGATGATAGGTTGTAAAATCAACCGAGTCCGCGGTATTGCAGTCGCGATTCGGGCTATTTGCGATCACGCTATAGATAAAGAGGCGGCTCGATGTAAGGGATTATTTAGCAATAGCGCCGTCGACCGACCAGATACCTCCACCCTTGAAGAGCACTATCAGTCCGAGACCTATAGCCAGCAAATGGAATTCGAAACCCTCTCCCGCCTGAGTCCCGGTCCAGTTCATAAAAAAGCCGTTGTGCAGATGAACGGTAACTACTGCTCCGATCATTATTATGGTTATGCCTAGGGCTGCGAGTCTGCTGAAGAATCCAAGTATAAGTCCAAGGGCTCCGAACGACTCTCCGATGATAATCAGAATCGCAATGAAGGTCGGCAGTCCGCTGCTCACGAAGAATTCGACGGTACCCGAAAAACCCGGGCCGCTGAATAATCCCAGGAGTTTCTGCAGTCCGTGCGGAAGTATTACGATACCAAGAGCAATTCTCGCGATGAACGCGCCAGTGTCATCACTGGTACGAAACAATGAGCCTATCATATAACGCCCCCGTATTAATTTGATGTTCCTACTAATACTTTATTCTATCTTATCGTGAGAGAGGTATGAAAGACGGGACGGTTTTTTGTGATTGCACAACATAGACCGATACCGTCGAACGGCTTTCGGGTTGTATCGAAAAGGAAAGGCCGGTGCGCCGTCGTCATCTGCCGAGCGCAAACGGACGAATCAACACGGACTGCGCATTACTACATATATAATATATCTATTATATATGTTTATAATTCCATCGTCGGATTCCGGATCTATCGTTGATTTTGAGGAAGTTCAAAATACCGAATGGAATTCTTCTCGAATATCCGCTTTATGATAGTTAACGCGTTACTTGAATTTGCGGTAGACTTGATAATATACATTATGTCTGACCTGTATACCATAGCTATGATTATATAAATAATTCTCATAAATTGCCTTAAGTGTTTTTTGGCATGTTTAGCTTTTGATTTTTAAAGATTTAACTTCTAAGGAGGACCCCCAGGAACAGGGACTAACCTGCCGTAATTAATGTAAAAGCCCCTCCTAATGTAAATTGTCAGTTATTGAGGAAAAGTTAAAGAAAAAATAGCGAAAATAATTGATTTCCGAGATTCCATTATATAGAACGCATATAAAAGCAATGAAAGCAAACAGAAGAAATGAGTATAGATTAAAT
>JBIOKC010000057.1:0-11590 GCA_044451425.1 Thermodesulfobacteriota bacterium | reverse complement strand
TGGCGATTTAATAACCCTGATCCCCATTCGCAATTAAAGCAACTAAAACAGTGGGTTAAACGTTATTTGGGCTAGTTATCTAGGACAGCCCCTTATTTTATTCTCGTATATACGATTTCCATCGCCCGTGATTCTTTTCCGTCTTTCCCTGTTACGTACATTTCATACGTGTATTTATCCGGATTTATGAGCGTTGTTACACCGCGGTATGATTTTTCTCCCCCTTCCATCGGGGAGGAAAAGGAGCCATTCTCCGTAAATGATTTTTTGGCGGGATCATAGGAGCCGGTGCCAGTCATCATGCCTGTCCCCATGTTATCTATCCATACGCCGTTATATTCTTTTTTCATATTGTCGTAACCCATTATGCCCATACCCCGGAATTCCTGACCCATAGACATGCCTTTAGCAGTCTGCTCCAGATAGCGTCCTCCCATTATCCATTTTACTTCACTCGTACCGGTCGATTTCTGAGGCTTGGATTCTGGGCTCTCCCACCAGGAGACTGTATAATCCCAGTTCCCGACCAGGGGTTCAAGGGCTTTGTGACCCTCGCCGGGAGTGGAGTATTCCATCCATTTAGTCATCATCTCCTGATGCATTATTTCCATTGCGGCTCCCTTATCGGACTTAGGGTCGTTTTGCGCCCACGCACTTACGGCCCGAGCGCCCAGACATAAGAAGATAACTAGGGCCAAGCAGCATAAAGAATTCGTAATCTTGTTCGTAATCATTACCGCCTCCTATACGTTGAATTACACTCAATTTTAAATGATTATTGAGGAGAACTGAAAGGTTTTTTCTTTCCGATTCGTGAGGATAATATCCTGGTTCCTTCAATGAATAGTGCTCTAAGAGACTGTGTCTTAGGTCGTCGATTGAATTAATGCATGTCGGAGTCTTTCTTGCTGTCAAATTTCCTCAGTTGATCGAATTCGTCCCTGACCTGGTCCAACGTCTTGAATTCGTAGTTCCCCCATTCTATCGCCTCGGCTCAGAACTCGAGAAGGATGTCACCCGAATTGTCGATAAGATTTAACGCCTGCTCCAGTCCCGTATACCCGAGCAGTTCGGGCATACTCCCTTCCCCCAAAAGCAGGGTACCGTCCTTCTCCATATAGAATTTAAAATCGATTTCGAATCCGTAAGAAACAGAGAGATAACCCATGCCATGCTCACTCGTACCGATTACAAAGATTGAATCCTCGGACGAGAATCTAAGCTGGAGATTGTTTTTCCGGTAATAGAACTCTTTGTCCGCGAGTTTAACTAGTTCTTCTATCGCATGAATCAATTTAAGCGCTTTCATCTCATTTACAGTATCGAAGCTGGATAGGAAAATCTCAGCTCGTACGTTGTCCCCGTTTAGTATAATGAATAGAGGGGGGAGAAATCCTGTTTCATTTTGATGTTCGATGAGGATATCTCGCAGGCGGATATTACCGTCCTGGTAGTCTACTTGCATTAGTTTTGCTCTCGACTATTATCTTTGATTCAAAAGTCGGTTATGCGAGACGGGTGAACATATGGAGAAGTATGACGGAACCATCTCGATTATACCCGTGAGGGGCATACCTGAAATCAATCCCGGGGACGACCTCGTAAAATTAGTCGCCCAGGCGGTAAAGGAACAGGGATTGTCCATCCGGGACGGGGATATACTCGTATTTGCTCAGAAGATAATATCTAAAGCCGAGGGCCGCATAGTCAGATTGAGCGATGTGGAGCCCTCCCCCTTTGCCCTTATCCTTTCAAGAGAGGTCAGAAAGGACCCCCGTCTTGTCGAAGTCATACTCGGTGAAACTACAAAAATAATAAAGATGGATCAGAGGAAGCCCGAAAAAGGGAGGCTCATCGTCGAGACTCGCGGAGGGGTAATATCGGCCAATGCCGGGGTGGACGCATCTAACGTCTCGGGAGGCGACTCCGTGACTCTCCTTCCCGTGGATTCCGATGAATCGGCTGAGAAGCTTGCACTGAGATTTAAAGAAACGACAGGCGTGGATGTAGCGGTCATCATTACCGATACGGTCGGCAGGCCCTGGAGGGAAGGGCTCGTCGATATAGCTATAGGCTGCACCGGCATGAAGCCGCTCAGGGACTTAAGGGGCAAAGAGGATTCGAAAGGGCTCGTTCTCATTGCAACTGTAATGGCCGTAGCCGATGAAATTGCTTCCGCCGCTGGGCTTGCAATGGAGAAAACCGATGCGATTCCAGTGGTGATAGTAAGGGGATACGAGTTCGAAAAGGGTAGAGGGGGGGCGAGGGAGATCATAAGGATGCCCGAAAACGATCTTTTCCGTTGATACTATCCAATTGATGGGTGAAATTGGAGTAATGCAGGCTCAGTCGACTTTTGAAATGTGAAATATTGTCGATTCCCTGAAACACTCGTGCGAGGCCGGGTGATATAATTAGCTAGACTATGGAATTTTTATCAAAATTTACATCTGACCGAAAGCTCTCCGCCGTACTTTTATTTCTCGTATCCTTTGCAATCTATTCCACGTCGCTAAGAAACGATTTTGTATGGGACGATGTGGAGGTAGTTACCAAGAACTACATTTCTTTCGATGCTGCCGGCATAGTTCACACTATAGTTCCTGAAGTTAATAAGAATAAGAAACACGCTACTACCGCCCCATGCTCTATACGTCGCTTGTTATCGATGAGGATCTCTGGGGCACGAACTCCTTCGGATTTCATCTGAGTAACTTGATTTATAACTCGGCGTCTGTCGTAGTATTCTAGTTTATGGTTTTTCTAATTTTAGGGGGCATACGGGTGGAAGGGAAAGAAATAACCGCATTTCTTTCCTCCATACTTTTTGCCATTTATCCGATGCACGTTGAATCGGTGTCATGGGTCGCGGGTAGGACGGACGTGCTCTGCGCTCTCTTCCTCTTCTTTGCATTCATATTTCACATCCTCTCGTCACGGAATTTATGGCTCCTCGTGTTAGCTTCGCTCGGTTTTTCTATTGCCTTATTGTCAAAAGAGGTTGCAGTTGCATTCCCATTTCTCGTATTAGTGTTCGATCTGCTGACGAGGAGAGGAGCTAACCGCGTAAATATTCTCAGGTACGGGGTCTATATCCTGATTCTCCTCGTATATTTTTATTTGCGGGGGAGAGCGTTCGTAAATATTCCGGATGCGGCGGGGTTAGTATTGAATGACGGGGGAGGGCTCGCTCCAGTCGGAGGAGAACACGTATCCGCAGTCTCCCGTTGTCTGGAAATTGTCTACATTCTTATGGGCTCCTATCTTTTTTACCTAACCAAATTGATTTTTCCCTTCGGCTTTAATGCCTTCATCACGAATGTTCCGAAGCAGGCGCCTTATCTGATTTCCGCCATGATCGTTCTCTCGGCCCTGACGCTGCTCGTCATAATATCGGCGAGGAAGAAAGAAAACGTTACCGCTTTCGGGATACTCTGGGTATTGATCTCTCTCGGCCCTTCGGCACTCGTGGCGGTGTTTTCGATTGCGTCGACTCCACTAGCGGAGCGATATCTCTATATTCCTTCATCAGGATTCTGTTTTCTCATCGGCTATTGGGTCATAGAGGCCGGAAGCCGGGTACGCCTGAAGGGTATCGTGTGGGGTGCATCCATTTTATTAATTGCGACATATGCATTTGCCACTTGTGAGAGGCAGGGCGTCTGGCGCGATAACCTCTCGCTCTGGCGGGACACCTCTCTTAAATCTCCTGACCATCCCCTGCCCCATACGAACTACGGGCTTGCATTATCCAATAACGGGAAACGGGACGAGGCGGTAAAGGAATTCGCAATCGCTCTATCACCCGAACTGAACGACACCGCAAGAGGGAAAGCCGTTACTGCAAACAACCTTGCACTCGTTTATCTGGACGAGGAAGAAAATCCGAGAGCCGAGATGTGGCTCCGTAAAGCCCTCGAATACGACCCCGGTTACGGGAAGACTTACTACCATCTTGGACTTATTTACTTTATAAAGGGCTCGCTTACGAATTCAGCCGAGAGTTATAAGGAATCCGAACGGTATCTGAGAATGGCCCTCGAACACTATTATTCCTACGGTAGAGCGAATCTTCTCCTGGCGAAGATCTATATGCGAAGAGGCGAGACGGATAAAGCAAAGAAAGAGGCCGGAACGGCTGTAAAGAGCGGGCTTCCGAAGGAATTACTGAAAGAAGCCAACGATATCCTTGAAATAGATAATGCTGGCGGTGATAAGGAACCACATTAGCACACACAGGAAGAGAGGCCTGTCCGTCAAGAGAGATTCGGTCGGGTCTCCCCTCGTATCCGTTTGAACAAGGTACATGTATCTGAGAACACCGTAGATTGCGAAAGGCACGGTAAACAGGAGCTTCCTGGACTCGATTTCGACCGTATATATCGCGTATGTCACGAGGGCTGTCGTAGCGAATATGCTAAGTGTGGTATCGAGGAATTTCGAGTTGTACTTCGAAAGTACCTCTCTGAAGGAGCTTTCGGATTCGTTATGCAGCTCCAGCTCATGGCGTCTCTTGCCGAATGCAAGGAACAGCGAGAGAAGGAATGTCGTGAGTAGAAGCCAGTTTGATACTTGTATGGCGGATGCGACTCCTCCTGCTTCTATCCTGAGAACGAAACCTAGAGCTATACAGAACACGTCGATTATCTCAATCTTCTGGAGGTAGAACGAATATAAGAGGCTTAATGTCAGATAACAAAGTGTCAGAATCAGGAAGTACGAGCTTATTTTGAATGAGGCTGCTAACGACAAAGCGAAAGTAACGATAGCGAGCACGCCTGCGGCAAGTACGCTTATTCTCCCGGATGCCAGGGGCCTCATCTTCTTTTTGGGATGGAGGCGGTCGGATTTGATATCAGAAATATCGTTTATTATATACGCGGTCGATGAAGCGAGTGAGAAAGCTACGAATGCAAAGAACATTTTGAGGAACATATCCGAGTTCGTAAAAAGCACACCGCCGAAAAAAGGGGGGGCAAGGACTAAGAGGTTTTTTATCCAGTGATCCGGTCTCAGAAGATATAAGATGTCTTTGAGAGAGTCGAGCATTTCGATAGCAGTCTACTATTTTTCAGTATATTAGCAAAGACTTATTAATTATATATATTAGTTGGGATGAGAGGGCCGGAAGAACGCTCGTTTGTTAAGATAGCGCACAGAGGCGCGAGCGCCTATGAGCCGGAAAATACTATCCGGTCATTCGAGCGTGCGATTGAATTAAAAGCGGACATGATAGAGCTTGATGTGAGAAAATCCCTTGAAGGTCGGCTTGTGGTCATACATGATAGTAAAGTCGACAGGACGACGGGCGGCAGCGGGCTCGTCGTTCGGAAGTCTCTCGCCGAGCTTAAGGAACTCGATGCTGGGAAGGGGGAAAAGATCCCGACCCTCGAAGAGGTGTTGGAGTGTGCGGCCGGGAAGACAAAATTTGTAATCGAGCTCAAGGAGAACGGACTCGAAGAGGGCGTAATCAGGGCAATAAAGGGTTACGGTTTAATGGAGGATGTATTCGTAGTCTCGTTCAGCCCCGTGAGGCTGAAAGTCGTAAAGGAGATAGAGCCGCGTTTGAATACCGGTCTCATTCTCTTTGCTTCGGCAGATCCGCTTGGAACTGCCAAAAGCTGCGGGGCTGATGTCGTTGCGCCGTTCCGCTGGTTTATCACAAGGAGTCTTGCGGAGAGAGCACGCCTGAGCGGGTTGTATCTGTTTACATGGGTTGTGGATGACGGGGAAAAGGCCGCGAAGCTTATGGAAATCGGGGTAAATGGGATTGTAACTAACAAGCCCGATTTGATGTAGAACGCGTTCGACGGCTAAGCTTGCGCAATTCAGGCTAAATTGATTCGAGTATCGATATATGGGAATTTTTAGCGATATTAAGACCGACTATTCGGCTGTTTTTGAAAGAGACCCGGCGGCGAGGAACGGCCTTGAGGTTATTTTCGCTTATCCCGGTTTTCAGGCTATAGTCTGTCACAGGATCGCTCACTCCCTCTGGAGGAAAAATCTCAAATTAATATCCCGGCTACTTTCGCAGCTCTCTCGTTTTTTTACAGGAGTCGAAATACATCCGGGTGCTTTGATCGGAAAGGGATTTTTCATTGACCACGGTATGGGTGTTGTTATTGGAGAAACTTCCGAGATAGGGGAGAATGTCACCGTTTATCATGGGGTTACGCTTGGTGGGACGAGCTTTACAAGGGGGAAGCGGCATCCGACAGTAGGAAATAACGTCACCATAGGGGCGGGGGCAAAAATTTTGGGTCCCCTGACTATTGGTGAGTACAGCAAAATAGGTGCGAATTCTGTCGTTATCAAAGACGTTCCGGCGAATTCGACGGTCGTGGGTATTCCCGGTAGTGTGATTTCCAAAGAGGATTTCCCTGTTTATTCGGGGCTCGAGCACAACAAGCTGCCTGATCCGGTTGAGCCTCTCCTCGAAAGGATAAAAGAGCTCGAGCAGAGCATAAATGAGCTGAGAGAAAAGCTCGAGAAAAAGGGTAAGGCGACCCGGCACCGTGCCGCCAGGTAACCGGTTGCCGCCCGGAATAGTGAAATTTTCTCGGTGGCGTCATTTTGCCAGCAGAGCCGCCGAAACGATGGCGAGTACGACTCCCGCAATCTCTCTCGGTCCGAGCCTTTCACCGAGAAAAATCAACGCCAGCACGACTGTCAATGCTGGATAGACGGCGGACAGCGGAACGAGGACGGAGAGCTTGGCGTATTTGAGTGCGACGATGAACAGCACCGTCCCTATCCCCCAGCTGAGACCCATCAAGAGTCCCGGAAAATTCATGGAAAAGTTGTTGAATATATTGTTTCTATTATAGATGACGAATGTCGTGAACACAGTCAGTGTTCCTACACCCTCGAAAAAGTAAACACGGTACGGCATATCATTGAGTGACGCGACCTTCCCCAGAAAACTGCCCAGTGAAAAAAGCACCAAAGCCAGAAGGGTCAGCAGATACCATCTTTCCATCTCTATTCTCCGTTTATGTATTTAGTCGGATATTTGATATTCATTGAGATTATGTTCCGTTACGGCACGCTGGGGACAGCTGTCGATAATCGCGCTTACTTGTCCCTCGGCATTCTCCTGCGCATGTTATTTAATGCAAACTCCATATTTCTAACATTAACACAACCTTAATGTTTTCTAAATATCTCCTTCATTCGCGGATGGTGTACTGATAATGCCACCTTTTATCCGGGCCAAAACCCTCCCTAACACCTTGGGTCCTTCTTTGCTACTGGGGGTGATTCAGCAATCACCCCCAGTCTTTTTAAGAAAGTTTTTCAAATTTATATGAGTGAGATGACGGCTTAGAAACCGGGGACTTTCTGCTGGTCCGAGCTGATTGCGCAGGATTCGGATAAGGCGAAGGCGTTCTATACGAATTTATTCGGCTGGAGCATAATCGATGTTCCCATAGGAGATGACAAGGTCTATTCGATGGCTTTTATCGACGGGAAAGATGTAGCCACTTTATATGAAATGTGGTCTGAGCAGAGAGAAAACGGCGTGCCGACTCATTGGGGAAGCTATGTGTCTGTTGCGGATATGGAAGAGGCCGTAAAAAAAGTGAAAGTGTCGGGAGGCGATATTATAGTGGGCCGTATGGATGTATTCGATGCTGGCAGAATGGCTTCGTTTGTCGATCCTACCGGAGCCGTATTATCTTCATGGCAGCCGATGGAGCATATCGCTTCTCTATAATTATAGGGTTAAAGCGAGTTAAATAGAGTTAAATATATTTAGTAGTAATTACGGCCTAATACACCAATAATGAGCGTTATTCTCTAGTTTTACCTTTACGTGTTTTAACCCACTTATACTAGTTTATTATTGACATTCTATTGACATTGGCGGGTCTAGGTCTGGCTTTACCATCAACTTTGTAATTTAAACCGAGGTGATTTTATGGCTGTAATTTCATTTAAAGACAGCGACAGAATCGTCGATACTGGGGTTGAGATTACTGTCTAGCACATTGGTAACAACGAGAAGAATGAAGAGCATAAGCACTGTATGGAGTTAAGGAACGAACATGCGACTTAAAGCTCATCACAGCTTAGACCAGCTTTATTTTCTCAGTTGATGGAGCAGGTGTGTGTAATAAAGCTTATGTAAGACAAGTTGTATACAAATAAGAAAATATATATGGAGGATTTAAAATGAAAAATGAAATCTTAGTAAATATCCCTATCCCCGCGGGAGAAAGAATCAGCGTGAGAATAATCGAGGCTGCTGTTCTTGAGGGCTCATTATACATCGTTGTCGAGGATAGTCGGTACAGAGTAGCAAGCGGTGAGTTTCCCGCAGAGGCTACTGAGGACAATATCACAGCCAAATTACTTAAAGCAACAATCGGCAACATCAAACGTGTTAACCCAGATGTCTTAATAGGGAAACAGATAGATGTAGGCGTGGTTCATAAACGCCTAAGTTGTATAGGTAATGCAGCAATAGGTATACCGGCCGTAATCGATGATGTTATTTATTGTGAAACGTATGAAGAATACGAAGAGAAGTATATAAAGTCTGTAAAATCATCAGAAAAATGAAGAAAAAAGTTGAAAATAATGATCTAACTCCGAAACAGCATCAAGCAGTGGTAGAACTTCTGAAGCCTCTGCGAAGGTCGTATAAGGAAGTAGCCAAAGAGCTCGGAATCAGCTCTCGTTGTCTTTATAACTGGCGACGGGAGCCTGAGTTCCAAAAGGCTTTAGCCCAAACACAGTCAGAACTAAAAGAACGTGTCTACTCGTCCTCGGAGTTCGTTCTACAAATTCATGCATTGGATAACATGCTCGATACGGAGATTAAGATTCTTACTGCGGTCGATATTACTGAGTCTATTATCAAGATTGCGGAGAATCAGGTAATGCTGAGGGTGAGAATAAAAGCCCTAACAGAAGAAGTTGAGCAGTTGAAACGTCAGGGTCTGGGAAAGGGTTAAGCTTATCTTAAATGCCTGATTATCTGCTCCGATGTGTAATGCTTCCTGCCCATTTCCCTGTACTCCTGCATATAGGGTTTTCTGTCAAAAATCTAACTTATACTATGGACCTATTATAGGGGGGGCAGGTCAATAGGGGGGAGCATGTCAGTGTACTGCCACCCTTATGTAACGCAGTGTTTTATGAGAAGCACAATTCTTGCACTACTCCACAAGAGTTTTGGGTAACGCTATTTCATCATGTAATTGCGTGTCGTTAACTTGCGGATTCCTAATTTCTAAATTCTCATCCTTTTTTAATACATCTCCTTTCTCCTGTAAATCTTTTAAAATCTCACCCGCCCTTCTCTCCGAGCGTATTTTTATCTCGGCGCATTTGCTCTGCATTAGTGCTATAATGGAGAAATGGTTTAATTTATTATACTCCTGATTGAAGCCCCGGGCTAATCTCACTTATCCGCCATCCTCAATATGTTCGGGGCTTCGCATTTACGTATTAAGGGGGGTGTTATGGAAAATCCAAAGGTATCTGAAAAGGTCTCAATGAGATCACACAAAAAGCATAAAACTGGTATTAACTCGCAAAGCGAATCAGTTTCTTATCATGAAACCGGAACCATAACTGAAGGATCCGGCAGACGTGAATTTTTAAAGAATGTCGGCAGGATAGCGGCTACAGGCATTGCCGTAGGAAGTATCGGTTTATCTCCGCTGCTTCAGGGATGCAACGAGACCGCAGATAGTGAGGAATTTAACTGTGAAATTGGACCACAAACAGGCCCCAATCGGGCGGACTCCGCATTTAAGGTTAGGTGTAATGCGGCTCAGGTTGAGAGAGATATTCCAATACCCGATCATCCGTGTAACGGAGATGAGGCGATATATCCAAATAAAATTGGAAACTATTCAAAAGGGCTCAAGCACAACTCTATAGGCGAAGTCAATACCGATTCGTACGACGCACTGATCGCCGCGATTACGACCGGTAAATTCGAGGATTTCGAGCTACTCGCTGTAAACGGGCAGTTCGGATGTCCCGACCCTGGACGCCAGCGCCGGCTGGTAAATCCTCAGGCGGCATATGCCCTCGACCTCGAGGGTACCGATTCCCATCAACTTTCCATGCGTGCAGCCCCAGCATTCGCAAGCCCGGAAGAGGCCGCAGAAATTGCTGAGCTTTATTGGATGGCCCTACTCCGTGATGTGAACTTCCTCGAATACGATAGCAACCCACTAGCCCAGGCAGCAGCTAAAGACTTATCGGGATTTTCGGATTTCAGCGGACCGAAAGATAACGGCATAGTAACTACTAGCACCCTTTTCCGAGACAAACATCCGGGATGTACTACAGGTCCCTACATATCTCAGTTTCTTCTTCAAGACTGCCCCTTCGGCTCACAGTTTGTAGATCAGCGAATACAGACTACGACGGCAGTCGACTTTATGGCTGACTTTGATTCCTGGCTCAATATACAAAACGGATGGCAGCCTAAAATAACGCAGGAACCAGGGAGACTTGTCTATTGCCGTAATGGACGCGACATCTCCCAATATGTCCATATTGATGCGCTTTACCAAGCGTACTTTGTCGCCTGCCTGATCTTGCTTGCAAACCGCATTCCGTTAAACATCGGTAACCCTTACGGACAGACACCGGACCCCGGCCCGGGGTTACCACTTCCTCCCGGTGTAAATGGAGCGCTCTCACAAGTAGGGTTCGGTACATTCGGAGTCCCACATATACTATCTTTGCTCACTGAGGTGTCCACGCGAGCGTTAAAGGCTGTATGGTACCAGAAGTGGCTGGTACATCGCCGTCTTAGGCCTGAGGAGTTCGGCGGACGCGTTGAAGTAATGCGTCTCGGCCTCGCCAACTATCCGATCGATCGTGAGCTATTCGATTCGACCGTACTCAATGCCGTTATGAACAGAACTGGCAACTATTTATTACCGATAGCATTCCCGGAGGGATCTCCCATGCACACATCCTACGGGTCTGGACATTCCACAGTGGCAGGTGCATGCGTGACAATACTTAAGGCTTGGTTTGATGAGACAGCTATTATACCAAACCCCGTGGTTCCAAGCGAAGACGGTGCTACTCTTGAGTCATACCTAGGACAGCCCATTACCGTAGGCGGAGAGCTCAACAAACTCGCTTCCAATATCTCCCAAGGACGCAACATTGCAGGAGTTCATTGGAGAACGGATGCTACAGAGGCGAATATACTCGGGGAAGCGATAGCAATAAGCATTCTGAGAGATCAGAGAGCCACCTACAATGAACCATTCAGTGGTTTCACATTTACCAAATTTGATGGTACTTCGATTACTATTTGACAAGGTTTTACAGCCAGAGCCGTTATCCTCATCCTCCAGTAAGTTCGGGGCTTCCCTTTATACAGCTCCGATTTTCTGTTCATGAATGGAATGCGAAATAAGCGAAGTAATGCTACTTTTCGAGAAGTATGGCGGGAAGGGGAGGTTTAGGTTTAGTTGCATGGCGGATTATATTCAGAAATCAGCTGACTCTCCCGATTCTTACGCTGAGATTCCGAAGTAATAAACTCTACTAAAACGAGTGATGGATTATAGTTATGGATGCAATGAGTTTTATCATTTATATG
>JBIOKC010000056.1:0-11853 GCA_044451425.1 Thermodesulfobacteriota bacterium | reverse complement strand
CCCTTCCTATCTTTCTTAATACTGATGTCTCAGCTGGCAAACGCATCCGGATACTATTCGGCAAAGTTAAACCCGGTTTATAAATAAAACGAATGCCGGTCTAACCAACTTTCTTCAGATTGTCGTCATTCGAGGCCTATACAGCAGATCTCTCATTACAGAGCAATCTAGACCGCCCGCCTGCCGAATATAAGCGAAACTATAAAACCACGAGAAATATAAGGTCTAAGAAGCCGCCCTCTCCCCCGGTGTGCGGGGAGAGGGCGGTTAGAGGTATGGGGTATAGGATGAAAACCAGCTTGACAACTACCTGCCCAGTTAATCGCTGCCTTTTCGGACTGCTCCGTCATGTACCCGCATCTCTCCTATAACTTTCCTGCGAGCCGGTCGTGCTTGCTGCATATGTCTTCGAGACCGTCATCCACGAGCTTTCCCTATCTTTCCTGGGCCCCCCCTTAAGCTGTTTACGGTTATCCTGAGCTTGGTTCCGGTCACCCCCAGTTGAGCGGGACTTATTTTGAGACATTTCCGGTCGCTTTGCGACATCCGAAAATAAGCGAGATAACGAAAAGCATAAGAACAACAAACATACAAATTTTCACAATACCGGCAGAAATAACTCCGATTCCACCTAAGCCCAGCACTACAAAGATCAACGTGATTATATGGAAAGTTATCGATGATAATGCGAGCATCAGAAAGGTTGCGGATAATCCGAGTACTAAGGCGAGCTCTCTAATGTTTATTGTTTTTCTCATGTCTATCATATGAGGCAACATGCATGCCAACGATTCTGGCAGACATGGAATCTTTAATATTCGGAGCGAGTTCTAATCCGTATATTCGTCCATGATGCGGCGAGAATCGACCTGTATTGTTTAATTTCAGACAGTGGTTATTGAAGATTCTCAAACAACGCTGAAGAAATTATTATTAATGTTCGATTAAGTATCGAGTAAACTATTACGACATGTTGATGATATATAAAGCCCGTTACATTTTAATCTTGACACTTATAGGGACTCACATAGACTGAAATTACCGATATTGACACTCATTCTCATAAAGAATTTTCTTACCAAGAGATCTCTAATCGGATCTTCAATACTGTAGAACAAGGCGTGATAAACACGTTCAGTCCGAGTTGTGCACGGGAATTCGTAACAGCAATCCAAGCCCCTGAAATGTAAATTTCAGTTTAAAAATATTTTCACTGGTACCGTTACCATAGATTGAGGAACGGATAGTATCGGATATGATTATATGATCATTGATGTTCAATCAAAGGGCTGCATCTTAACATTAAGAAACGGGAATCCAGAGGTGACCGAATATGGAGAGTTTAAATTTAATCGAGCTGGTAAAGCAGGGGTGGATTGCAACCTTTCCCCTTATTCTATGCTCCGTCATTATGGTAGCTATTCTAGGAGAAAGAATATTCGCTTTCAGCGGAATAGCCTCTTCAACGAGAAAGCTTACGGGCCTTATAGTCCCCCCGCTGACGAGGGGCGACTTCAATACAGCACTCTCGGTCTGTAATAAACACAGGAAAAGCCTCCAAGCCAAAGTTTATTATTCCATTCTCGCCGAAGAGACAAGAATAAATCCGATCGACGCGACAGAGCGATTAGAAGATAACAGGTACGAGGAGGTCCAGGACCTAAAGCAAAATATCTGGGTCCTCGGAACTATAGCAAGCAGCGCTCCTTTCATCGGACTTTTCGGAACCGTCATGGGTATCATCAAATCCTTCCATAGCATGTCCATTGCCGGAACGGGCGGGTTCTCCGTCGTGGCGGGCGGGATTTCGGAAGCGCTCGTCGCAACCGCAGCGGGACTCATTGTGGCTATTATTGCAGTCGTCGCGTACAATTATCTTCAAATTAGAATCGCATCAATCAACGCAGAGCTAAAAATCAACCATTCGAAATTCATCCAGGCCTATAAACAGGGGAGTCTGAACAACTATGGCAATCGGGAAACTTGACGAAAAGACGGATGAGGATATCGTAGCGGAAATCAATATTACACCGCTCACGGACATTTTCCTGGTGCTCCTGATAATTTTCATGATTACGAGCTCGGCGCTCATCGAGTCGGGCGCGAACATTAAGCTTCCCGAAGTAGCCAAGACAGAGACGGTATCAAGAAACGTAGTGATAACCCTTACTACGTCCGGAGAATTATTCATTAATCAGAAAAAAATCGGCAAGGGTGCGTTCGAGGATGAATTAAAAAAGGCTTTAGCCGAAAGTAATACAAAAGTCGTTATTCTGGAAGGAGACAAGAATGCTCTTCTCGGCGACGCGGTCAAGCTGATAAGCCAGGCCAAGGATGCCGGAGCGAAAGAGATAGCTATCGCCGCCGAGAAATCGGAAACCCGCTGAACCCGGAGAAAGTCTCATGTTCTCTTCGCGGCTAACTACATTTATCATCCTGTCGTTAATACTCCACACCGCGGTTTTTACCACGGTAATATATCTCATGCCCGGAAAAGCGGATGAAAAAGCGCAGCCGCTCATGGTCGGTGTCACAACTCAATACAATGATCCGGGAATGGGAAAAGGGAATTCGCTCGAACCCGCACCGATGAATAGACCCGAGCCGGAAAAGAAATCCGAGAAATCCCCGGAGAAGAATACCTTCAAGAGAGTCGTTAAGAAAATGCCGGCGAAGTTACCCAAGAATGAGGTAATTAGTCAGGATAACAACCCTGTTAGCGAACAAACAGCGGTAACGAGCGCCGTTTCGTCGGCAAACACTGGAGAGACCGATAATGTCTCACCCAACGGTAAGGCCGGAGGGGGCGGGATCGGAGACAGGGGCGCCGGGCTCGATACCAAGGGTTACGGCAGAGGCACTGAAATCGGTTATCCGAATTACAGATTAAACCCCAAACCGGAATATCCGCAGATAGCGAAAAAGCACAGGTACGAGGGACTCGTCGTCCTCAATGTTTTCGTCCTCGAGAGCGGGTCCGTGGGCAAGATAGAGGTACGCAAATCATCCGGATACGACGTTCTCGACAATTCTGCACTCGACGCTGTGAAGAAATGGGTATTCGTACCGGGCAAGAGGAACGGTCAGCCGATGTCGAGCTGGGTAGTGGTGCCGATCAGATTCGACCTTACGAACGGTTAGCTCCCGTCAAAATCCAGAGATTATTGATAACGGACAAATAGTTAGCTCCCTGAGCCAGTCCAAGAACGAGGTCCTCAGAGAAATACATTCGAGCTTACGACTCGAAACCTCTTTTGGCAAAAGGGCTTGTATTTACATATTTTTAAGCTGCATTACATACTCCGGACGCTAGCCTATCCGAGCGAAGCGCACAAGCATTTCAGAAGTTTGCGTCGCACTTGGTACAGGCGTGCCCATTCAATTCGAGCACAAAAAGTACGTCGTCCTTGTACACCCTATCGTCCGGATTCGGCAGTATTGAGGTCACATTGCCACCGGGAAGCGTTTTTTTTTGATCCAGAATACCGTTTACCGTCTTAGCCCGATCGGACTGGAGCGTCCTATCATGGAGGTTTTTAGGCGCTAAAATCTCCACGCATGAATGCGTGCGACTTAAAACTCGAATCTGAGTGTAACTTATAACCACCTGTATACATCATATTTATAAGGAAGTGGCGTATTGATTATCCCCCAGCCGGATTTTTTGAGACAACAAAATTCCGCTTGATATTGAGAAGTTATAATCTATATTATTTCATATAGAGCTTGTGATTTCATAGATGGATAGATTTAGCACTTTCGAAGATACAAACGTATTAAGTTCCAGAAAGCAGATAATGTTTTTATTATACCTAGGCATTATCAGTCTAATATTGCACTATGCATACCCTTCCGAACCCATAGTTGCAGTAATACATTCCAGACCGTTCAATTTCCACCACAGCCTGCGCTCCCCGAATTCCATGGTCGAGGGAGATAATTTTATTCTCGACGATGAAGTAATCTATGATACCGATATCAGAGAAACGTTTCTGTTACTTAGCTTAATTGCAACTTTGATAGCATCTTCCATATTTGTGCTAAACCGCGGCAAATTAAAAAGCTCGATAAACTCATTCATATACGATTCGATATTCGGATATTCCCCCTTAAGATCGCCTCCGTCGATTAAATAAACTAATTTGGTTCTAGATTTAGATATTGATTATCTACGGAGGTTTACTAACCGTAGCAGAGTAAAAAAAACAAAAATATAAAAAAGGAGATATATACTATCATGAATAGAACAATCACATATACGTTAATAGCAGCTTTGCTTTCCGTAGGAGCACTCGGTTCTTTTACGGTCAATTCTTTTGCATCTCAGCACAATAAGACACAGCAAGTCGCTGCCGCTGCGATGACGGTCACGGGTAAAATTACCAAGCTTAAGAGCAACAGTTTGACGGTTAAGGATCAGGCTGGGAAGCATCATAAAGTAAGCTTCAGCGACGCTACGATGGTGCAGGGACTTAAGGTTGGTGACGAAGTAACCGTTACGTATGAGAATGGAAAGGCGTCTTCAATTCAGAAGGTTGAAGCCACCAACAAACCTATGTAAATAAAACCTTCCAAGGGGGCGGGATTCCGTCCCGCCCCTTCTTCTCCATTAATAGCTAACAATCAGTAATCATTCATTTATAGCATGTCTACGAGATATTATTTCAAGCACTGATGAAACATTTTTATTGCCCGTCCCAAAGCAGCTATAATCGCTGAAATTAACATTTTACGTGATAGAATAAATCAACCAAAGGAGGATCCGAAATTGCATTCGATGAAAGACTCGACGAGCGGGTGAGGACGATACTTACTGGAATGAAGGACATAAGCGAGAAGAAGATGTTTGGCGGCATCGCCTTCATGCTGAAAGGCAACATGTGCTGCGGAGTGATCGACGATCTCCTCATGGCAAGGGTGGGACCCGAAGGGTACGAAGCCGCCCTATCATTACCCCACACGAGACACATGGACCTTACGGGAAAACCTATGAGGGGATACGTCTATATCGAGCCCGGGGGTTTTAAAACAGACGAAGATTTAAAAAACTGGGTCGAGAGGTGCGTGGAGTTCGTTTCGACGCTGCCTGGGAAGTGATATCCTGATTCTTAATCACGAGTCTGATGAATTGTGCTCAGGCTCAAGTAACACAACCGGAATCTTTCTCCCCCCCGCCCTTCTGCGGTATTTTTCATATCCCGAGTAAAGCCCGACAGCTTCATTCCAGAGCCTCTCGTGCTCCTCATCTTGCGCGTCCTTCGCGATATACCGTGCTGTCTTCCCATCAAGGAATACCTCGACTTCCGGATTCGCTCTAAGATTCAGATACCATGCCGGATGGCGGAGGTTCCCTCCATTGGAAGCAATGAGCACGAGCTTCTCCCCGTCTTTTATATATACGAGCGGAGTCGTCCTCGGCTTGCCGGTCTTAGCTCCCATAGTCGTGAGCAGTAAGCACGGCCATGCAAAAGTCGTATTGTACTTACCGCCGGTCACCCGGATGAGCTGGTTATCGATGTGCGATCCGAGGTTTATTATCGTCCACGCCCCCGCCCGCGTGGAGCCGAACCAAGCCAGGAATCTTTTGAACGCGCTACCGGTATAAGCGACACTACCCATATTTCTTTAAGAACTCCTCCGATGCTTGAGACCAACCCTTTTTACGAGCCTTGACTCATTTTGCGAACGCTTTGCCGCTGTAGTGTAATTAAAGATACAGGACGCGGGCGGCGAGACGCAAGGCCCTCACCCTTCTCATTACCCTCAAGGCAGAAGGAATAATTTAACTATACCGGCCATGCCGGTAATTGTCCTCGGCTTTTTATTTCCTTAATACAACTATAAGCTATAGTTTCAACTCAGGTCATGAGAATCCGCGTCCCGGCTCTAATTCTGCTACTTTTTACCGTCTCGGCATGCGCCAATATGGGACGGTTCAATCAGGTGTTGAACCCGGAGGGGCAAAGTAAAGACGATCTCCAGAAAATGCCTTACGAAACGACGCTGAAATACGGTTTTAGAGTAAGCGCGGCGAGAGATGTTGCGGCACAGGAGGACTTATTAATTCAGAATGTGGACGAGCAATTCACGGAGTTCAGCGCGTGTTTCAATATCACTGACCGAGGAAAGAAGGTGAGGGAATACCTGATAGCCGTAGTCAATGGAACATTCGAGTGCAAATACCACAACGGCAGGTGCAATGGGGAATATGACGAGGATTACCGTCTGCTAATAGTAACCTACAAGGCGTTTAACAGAAGGGGCATTCTACCGCTCCTGAAACACGAATGGGCGCATATATACGGGATATTGAGAAATGACCACTGGAATTTGAAGGATGTGCAGATATGTACGAAATACTGATCTACCCTAATTTCGAGTATGCAAAGACCGCAGGTTGAACAAAGTTAATGATGCGACTCGTCGTAACCTGTGGGTTTGGAGTAATCCCCTTTCTCGAACATCTCCGTAGCCGGATCGGGGATATGCTCGACTTTTCGGGCACTATCGAACTCGTCATCGACCTTCGCCTGATTCACGGGCTCATACGTATACTGCATCTTAATTATATTATCTTTCTGGTTCGTATGGAAAACCAGCTTTACATTATGCATATTCCAGGTCCAGCTCTTGAAATACAGCATATCGTCAGAATCCGACGGCTTCCCGTATTTCTGAGTCAGATAATTCATTAACTCGTCCCGAAGCTGCGACTCTTCGAGCTGGTCTTTGGCGCTCAGGACCAGTGAAGTGGAAAGAAGCTTCTTATCATAGAACTGAAGGCTGGTGTTGACATCCTTGCCGTCCAAGTTAATAGGCAATTTGGTAACAGTCCCTTGTATCAATATGTACCTGATCTTCTTAGAATCCATGCTATTTTCTATAATCCTCTTGCCGTTAGTTTCTATTATCTTCTTGGCATCTTTATAGGAAATACCGAACGTGAAACCGAGAGGCGCCATGTCCGGATTCTGCTGTGGAACCGCATATGCACTCGCTACTAAAGCCGTGAATGCTATTAAGAAGTACGCTTTCCTTAAAATAGTCATTTTTATCCCCCTGTATACACTTATACACTCACCGACGGTTTTAAGCTCAATTATTAAAGTTATAAGATACCCTGGTTGAAATCAAGTATTTATTCGAGCTAAATCCACTGCGCAACGTAACATATAATAACGATTGAAAAAAAGTATATCCCTAAAATAACGTATCTTTTAGACCAGACCGAGCCATCAAAAGCAGCGGTATTTCTACCGGTTTCAACCGTGAAATCACTCGAAGCGACAGAAGGAAACCGATTTGAGACTCGGGGAAAATGGTCATATACTCTTGTCGGATATGGAGATTGTGATCGGAGTGATCGGAGCGGGCTATGCAGAAGAAGAGGAACGCGCAACCGCGTTTGAGGTAGGGAAGGAAATAGCCCGCAAAAGATGCGCGCTCATCTGCGGCGGCAAGGGCGGTGTTATGGAGGCCGCATGCAGGGGCGCAAAAACGGAAAGGGGCCTGACCATAGGAGTCATCCCCGACGATTTTAAAAACGATGCTAACCCGTATGTCGATATACCTGTAGTCACGGGGATGGGACACGGCAGGAACATCATCGTTGTCCGGTCGAGCGACGCGTTGATTGCAATAGGCGGGGGCTTCGGTACATTATCTGAAATCGCCTTCGCTCTCAGATTGGAAATTCCGGTCGTAGGGATCAAAACTTGGGATGTATCATCCGAAATTAAACGGGCAGAGTATCCCGGAGAGGCAGTGGAAATGGCTGTTGGGCTTGCTCGTAATCGCTCTCATCGGGGCATGCGCTAAAAGCGCTGTACCTCCACCTCCGGCTCCTAAAGCAAGTGAAAGCGACATCGAAAAGTGTTTGAGGGGAAAACCGTCGATCAGGGAGGGCTACAAGTATCACATGCTCGAAGAAGGAGAGACTTTATACCGGGTATCGAAAATGTACGGTACTACCGTCGAGGAGCTGATTGAGATAAATACCATAAGGGACTACGCTGACATCCCTGCCGGAACCATGCTCAAAATCCCGGGCGCAGTAGTGTCATCGGGATTAATGTGGCCTATTCCGGGCAAGATATCATCCGGCTTCGGAAGGCGGGGAAGAGGTTTCCATTGGGGTATAGACATACCGGCACCCAGGGGCACCCCCATCAGAGCATCGGCCGACGGTCTCGTGCTCATAAGCTCTGATGGATTTGGGGAATTTTCCGGATATGGGAGGATAGTCATAATAGAGCACGGTGGAGGGATCAGCACCCTTTACGCACACAACAGCAAGAACGATGTGAAAGCAGGCACCTGTATCAGAGCAGGAGAGATAATAGCGGAGGTCGGTGCCACCGGAAACGCGACGGGCAGCCACCTTCACTTCGAAATCAGAAAAAACGGCAATCCGGTGAACCCGCTTGACTATCTGCCGTAGAAAAAAAGGAGAATCCTAGATGATCGATCTCAAGCATTACATTCGGGACATACCCGATTTCCCCAAAGAAGGGATAATATTCCACGACATCACGCCGCTTCTTCAAAACGCGAAAGTATTCGAAACCACGATAGAGAGAATGGCGGATTCGCTCGCCGGAATGGAAATCGACTACCTAGTAGGCATAGAATCAAGGGGATTCATATTCGCTTCGGCCCTCGCAATCAAGCTCCGGACAGGGCTCGTAATTGTGAGGAAGCCGGGGAAACTCCCCTACGTGACGATAAACGCCTCGTATGATCTCGAATACGGATCCGACTCGCTCGAAGTCCACAGGGACGCAATACACGACAAGAGCAGGGTCGTATTGGTAGACGACCTCCTTGCTACGGGCGGTACAGCCAAAGCCGCTGGTGACCTGGTGGAGAAGCTAGGGGGAGAGATCGTGGGGTACTGTTTTCTTGTTGAACTCACAGAGCTGCATGGTATGAAAAAACTCTCGCCGCATCCGGTGTGGTCGGTGGTCAAATACCCGGTATGAAAAAAATAGGGATTATCTTAAACCCCTCAGCTCGGATTAACAGCAAAAAGACAGCCGCAGTCATTAAGAAGCTTGAGGACATATTCGTCGGAAGCGCGCTCCTCCGCACGACCAGGAATAAAGAAGATATCCCGGGAGTGATGGATGAATTTCGGAACGAAGGTGTAAAGCTGCTTCTGATAAGCGGAGGGGACGGAACGATATGCAATGTCCTTAGCACGTATATAAAACTCTTCGGCGCAGATAACCTCCCTGTAATTTTGCCCCTGATGGGAGGCACGATTAATATGATCGGCTCGGATGCAGGGCTCAGAAACAGCCAGTTCGCTATATGCCGGAGATTGAACGATATTGTAAAAAGAGGCGAACCCGTAAAAGTGGTAGAGAGGGGGCTCCTCCGTATAAACGATTCAGCTCTCAGTGAGCCTTATTATGGCTTTTCATGGATAGATGGATTTCTCTACAGGTTTCTAATAGGCTACTACAAACAGGGCGCGGGTATTCAGGTCGCGTCCGTTATGACAATCAAAACCATACTTACACTGCTCTCGAACGGGGACAGCAGCATGTTCAAAGACATAGATTCTACAGTATACGCCGACGGCAAAAAGCTACCCCACGACGGCCATGTTATGATAATAGCCTCGTGTCTTAAGAAGTTGGTCTTCGGCTTCGATATATTCGCCGATAAATCGGTACCTGGCAGATCATTCAACATGGTTTACGTCAGGGAAGCCTATATAAGGAAGGAACGCCACAAGCTGCCTCTCGGCTTATACATGAGTCTTAAATCGGATATTGATGGGAACTTTGTAAATAGCGCTGTCAATACACTCAGGGTCGAAAGGAACAAAGGGTACATAATTGACGGTGAAATATTTACGAGTGACGAGCACCGCGACGTACTGATCGAGGCGGGTCCCGTAGTAAGAATCTTCTCGTTCAGGGGCGATAAGGATGTGGAGATAAAACAATAAGACAGCTGCAGTAAATATGGGAAAGATCAAAGTAAACCTCATGATAAGGGAAGATAAATCATACGATATCGTCATCGGTAAGGGTGTCTTGAGCCTCGTACCTGAGGAACTTAAGAAAGCGGGGCTGGCTCACAGATTCGCGATCATTACGGACTCCAACGTCGATCCGCTCTACGGGAAAAAGCTGCTGGAGGGATTCGAGCGGGCGGGACTTACTGCGCTGATAATTTCCTTCCCGGCGGGAGAGAGGCAAAAGAACCGGGAGACTAAAGCCAGGATCGAAGACCGCATGCTAGGGGAAAAATTCGGAAGGGACTCGGCTGTCGTGGCGCTCGGCGGAGGGATCGTCGGCGACATAGCCGGCTACGTCGCGGCCACTTACACACGCGGCCTCCCTTACGTTCAGGTACCGACCACTCTCGTCGCCTGCGTTGATAGCTCGATTGGAGGGAAGACCGCCGTCGATACGCCTCACGGGAAAAACCTGATCGGCGCGTTCCATCAGCCATGGAGGGTATATATAGACGTGAACACACTCCTCACACTCCAGGAAAAGGAGATAAGGGAAGGTCTCGCAGAGGTAATAAAGTATGGCGTGATAAGGGACGACAAGCTCATTTCCTACCTCGAAGAGAGCATGGAACGCATATTCTCCCGCGACAAGGAGGCGCTCACGCATATAATCAAAAGAGGGTGCGAGATTAAGGGGGAGGTCGTAGAGCTCGACGAGAAGGAATCGAACTTGAGAAAAATACTGAACTTCGGCCATACCATAGGACACGCGGTCGAGAACCTCTCAGACTATAAGATCACGCACGGGGAGGCGATTTCTATCGGAATGGTCGCGGAAGGAAAACTCGCCGTCAGGATGGGTTTGTGGAAGGAGGCCGAACTAAAGAGGCTTACGGCTCTGATATCGAAGACGGGGCTTCCAACCCGGATACCAGAGTATATGAAAATACAGGACATAACCAATACGATGAAGCTCGACAAAAAGTCACGGGATGGAAAAATCGAGATGGTTCTTCCGAGGACAATGGGTAGTATGGCGGAAAGTGACGGAAGTTACGGTATGAAAATAGAAGATTCACTGATAACGGATGCTCTGCGGTAATACTCCCGGCTCAATCCCGACACTTTAGACCACAAAGAAAATGGAAGGTTCGAAGAAGCTCAATCCGGGACTGGATATATCCCTGCATATATTACCTCTCGACCTCGCGCAGGTGTTCGGGAACGGGAACGAATGCCACCTCGAAATCGGATTCGGAGACGGGGATTTTCTCATCGAGAACGCCTTGAAGAACCCCGGGAAGAATTACCTTGGAATAGAGATAAAGAAAAGAAGGTTTAACAAGGCGGTCAGAAACTCGACCCGCGCAGGGGCAGCGAACGTCAGATTCATACACATGGACGCGGAAATCGCGGCCGAGGAGCTTTTCCCACCGGATTCCTTTTCAAGCGTGTATATCAATTTCCCGGACCCCTGGCCTAAAGACAGGCACCGGAAGTACAGAGTGATCAACCACAGCTTCGTGAAGAAGCTCTCAGGGATTATAAAAAGCGGTGGGAATCTCGAGATAGCGAGCGACCACAAGGAATACATCCTAAGCGCGCTCGACATAATGAGTAAAATAGACTCTTTCGAATGCGTATATCCCAGCCGGGGTTACGTGCAGCGGGTTTCAGACAGGACGGAAACGAGTTACGAGAGGGAATTCAGGGCTGAGGGGAGGGAAATCTATTATTTGAGATTTAGAATCACTAAATGAACCGGGGCAGTAGTGACCGCACTACCGGCTGATTACTCAGGTAAAATATGGGGGACAAAAAAATACAAAGGAGGAAATAGTAATGAGGAGGATCATATTTTTATCCGCAATAATATATACGGG
>JBIOKC010000055.1:0-11866 GCA_044451425.1 Thermodesulfobacteriota bacterium | reverse complement strand
ATTAGTATACCATATATTAAAATGTATATTAATTCTGATAGGCATTTAACTTAAATTTGCCGTAGTTTCAATTTATAAACGGTGTGCTAATCTAATCTCAAAATCATGAATTACGGGAGGCAAAGCGAATTGAACTTCAGACAGAGTGGTGAAAATATACTTAAAATCAAGACGGATCTCCTGGTGCTGGGAATATTCAAGGGGGATAAGCTATCGGGCTCCGTAAAAAGAGTGGATGAAGCGTTGGGAGGTGTGCTAAAAGACCTCTCCGGGAATGAAAAATTCAAGGGAGACATGGGGGAGTTCGTGTTATTAAGCAGCACTTTCGGAAGGATAGGGGCAAAACGTGTGCTCTTGCTCGGGCTCGGTGAAAAGCCGCTTTTTTCCCAGGATACAGTTAGGAAAGCTGGGAATTTGACTGCGAAAAAAATGAGAGATATATGTACGTCCATGACATTCGGCCCCGAGTTTAGCAAAGGCCGCGGTTATATCTCGGCGCTCGCCGAGGGAGTTATCCTGGGCTCATACGAATTCAACAAATATAAGACAAATAACGGGCCTGAACATGAGATCGAGAATGTAGTCATTCTGTCGGAGGAATTAAAAGAGAAGAAGTTCCAGGAAGAGATAGAAACGGCGAAAGCGGTCTCGGAATCCACCTGCTTTGCGAGGGATCTTGTAAACGAGCCGCCCATGTATATGACACCCTCGAGACTTGCGGATATAGCTTCCTCGATTGCCGACGAGGGGGATTTGAAATGCGAGGTATTCGATCTGGAGGAGATAAAGAGCAGGGGCATGGGCGGGATAGTTGCCGTGTCGAGCGGAAGCGCAGAGCTTCCAAGGTTTATCCGCCTCACATACGAGCCCGACAAAAACCCTAAAACAACCCTCGCCGTCATCGGAAAGGGCATTACGTTCGATTCCGGTGGGCTATGTATAAAACCTGCTGACAGCATGCGCACCATGAAAATGGATATGGCTGGCGCAGCTGCTGTCCTCGGAATAATGAAGACGATCTCGCGTTTGAGGCCGTCGATAAGGGTACACGGTCTTATATCTTCATGTGAGAATATGACGGGTCCATCTGCTTACAGACCCGACGATGTGATAAGAGCATATAACGGGAAAACGATCGAGGTGATAAATACGGATGCCGAGGGGAGGATCGTTCTGTCGGACGCACTTTCCTATGCAGTGCATCTTAAGGTCGACGAGATTGTTGATTTAGCGACGCTCACGGGGGCGTGCATGGTCGCGCTGGGCACACACACGGCCGGTGTTATGAGCAATAATCAGAAGCTTGTAGAGAGGCTTGAAAAGGCTGCGGAGACGGCTGGCGAGAAAATATGGCAGCTCCCGATGGACGATGAGCTGCGCTCGGAGATAAAGAGCGATGTCGCGGATATCAAAAACGTTGGCAGCAGATGGGGCGGCGCGATAACGGCGGCGATGTTCCTTGAACACTTTGTCGGAGAGACTCCCTGGGCGCACCTGGATATTGCCGGGCCTGCTTATAACGAGAAGGACAGCGACTGGAATCCGAAAGGAGGCACCGGCTTCGGCGTGAGGACTATGGTTTCTTATATCATGCAAAGATAGACTGTATTACCCGGTACTATAAATTTTATATCGACGATATTTATGGGTCTGCATGATGAATTTTGCTCAAAACCTGATTGAACCTTTTCGTAAATATAATTACGTGACCTTTGACCTCAGGGGGGAGATTCCGGAAGAGGAAGAAAAGGGTTTTATACCCTTCTTGGGCGGAAGAAAAAAGCTCACGATAGGAAGCATTGAAAAGATATTGACCTCGATCGAGGGCGCAGACGCTATCGACGGCGTGCTTGTTACCATAAGCGAGCTCAGGATAGGGCTCGCCCGTGCGAATTCTCTCAGGAGACGCTTCCTTGCGCTCAGGCGAAGGGGTAAAAAGGTTTTCGTTTACATAGAGAGCGGAGGGAATATCGAATACCTCCTGGCTTCTTCGGGGGATTATATATATATTCCGCCGTGGGCGATGCTAAACCTCATCGGGCTCGGAGCGGAGGTGACGTTCTTCAGAGAGCTCCTCGACAAACTAGGCATAACGGCCCTGATGAAGGGGTATGGCGAGTACAAGAGTGCGGCGGAAATGTTTACGAGGGATTCCATGTCGCGGCCGCACAGAGAGATGATAGATTCCATAACGGGAGACCTGGAATCACAGCTCGAAGAGGCTATATCGGAAGGTAGGGGCATAAACAGCGAATCCGTGAAGAGCATTATCGACAGGGGGCCGTTCATACCCGCCGCGGCATTTGCGGAAGGCCTCATCGACGGCACGGCGTTTGAAGAGGAAATAGAAGGCAAAGCGGCTGAAATTACCGGCGTTACGGTCAAAGCCGTTACCGCGGAGAGGTTTAACAGGGTATTGAGATTCAAAGACGCCATAGGCTACATTATCAGAGCTGTCGGCGGGGGCGGAGGAAAGATCGCTGTCGTAACCGATTCCGGAATCGTCACCAGCGGCGAAAGCATGGGACGCGGAGGGTTGAAGACGATGGGGTCTGCTTCCGTGTTAAGGCTTCTCAAGCGGTTATCGAAAGACAGAAGCATAAAGGCGCTTATTCTCAGGATTTCGTCTCCCGGCGGCTCCGGAGTGGCTTCTGACCTGATAAGGAAACGCCTGGAAGAGATTTCGGAAAGGATACCGGTAGTCATATCCATGTCGGACGTGTCCGCCTCTGGCGGATACCTTATCGCTCTCGGGGCACATAAAATCATAGCCGACCCGATGTCGCTCACGGGCTCAATTGGGGTCGTATCGGGCAAGTTCGATCTCGAGGCTTTCTACGGGAAGCTCGGAGTAAAGAAGGAGCTCGTCCTCCTGGGAAAGAAATCGCTCATGTTTTCTTCGAGCAGGGGATTTTCGGAGGATGAGGAAAAGAAGCTCGACGAGTTGCTGAAATACTACTACGGAGAATTCGTCAGGACCGTTTCGGAAGAGAGGAATTTGAGTCCCGGGGAGGCCGAGAAGGCGGCCAAGGGAAGGGTATGGACCGGCAGACAGGCAAAGGCTCTCGGGCTCGTCGACGGTCTTGGAGGGTTCTGGGAAGCCGTGGATATCGCGGCGCGTGAAGCCGGTCTGCCACAAGACAGGCCACCGAGGCTCGGGTTCTATTCGTCGGCCGCAGGGCTGCGTATATCTTCCTTATTCAGGGATACCGCATATCTCTATGAATTGACAGAGCACTTGGAGAACGTCGGCCGAGCGTGCTCTGAGGTTTGTCTCGCTATTATGCCGTTTAAAATCAATGTGAAATGAAGCTAGAAAAGTTTGAATTCTTTATCCATGACCAGGTGGCTTAGATACCCTATGACTACGGGAATGTAGTATTCGAGCCCCCCTGCGTTGAGCTCCGGCTTGATTACGGGGAGCACTATAAGAGGGGAAGGGATGATAAATGCCGCCGATATGGAATGAGTCCATCCCCTGTGCTTGCCTATTATCGGCAGAAGGGCAAAGAAACCGAGGATTGCGGCCTTCTTGTACTGTCCTGCGATCAGGAATATTACGTCCAGGAGTAGGAAAAATCCGTAAAATAGCTTCTGTGCGGTGCTGCTCGTATCTATGTCCGGCCATATAGAGCCCAGTATGCATAGTCCGAACCATATAAGGGTTTCGAATGTCGGTTTATATGAGAAGAATACGGCTAGTGCGACCAAATAAATAACGAATGCGAAGACACCGCCTGCCAGGTGCGCCCTATAAAGACTCATTCTTGACTTTGAGGGGTGATACTGCAGGAACGAATTCCAGCCATTCCATAAACCTTGGATCTCGTCCTTCGACTACGTCGAAAAACCGCGACTGCAGTTTTTTGGTTATGGGGCCCGGTTTTCCTTTGCCCATTACCCTCTTATCTACTTCCCTAATAGGCGTTATCTCAGCCGCTGTCCCCGTAAGAAAAGCCTCATCCGCTATGTATAGCTCGTCCCTCGTGAAGCGTTCCGTCTCGATTTCAATTCCCTCGTCTTTCGCTATCTCGATGGCGGAGTCTCTCGTAATTCCTTCGAGTACGGACGTAAGAGGCGGGGTTTTCAGAATTCCGTTCCTGATAATGAATATATTCTCGCCGGTACCTTCGGCGACGTAGCCCTCGGTATCCAGTAATATAGCCTCGTCAAACCCCAGTGAGGTAGCTTCCAGCTTGGCGAGGACCGAGTTTGCGTAGTTGCCGCTGATCTTGGCCTTTGTCATGAACGAATTCACGCCCATTCGGGTAAATGAAGAGATTTTCGCGCTGATCCCCTTTGAAAGAGCTCCTTCCCCGAGATAGGTCCCCCAGGGATAGGCGGAAATTGATAGTGATATGGGGTTGTCTCCGGGGTGAAGGCCTACTTTACCTCCCCCAATGAAAGCTATAGGTCTTATGTAGGCTTCATCGAGGTCGTTGACTGTCAGCAGGTCGATAATTGCGTCGTGGGTTTCTTCCTTGGAGTAAGGGATCTTGATTTGTGCTATATGAGCCGAAGAGTAAAGCCTGTCAATATGCTCGGGGAGTCTGAAAACCGCCGATTTCTTTCCGCCGCATTTATACGCCCTAATGCCCTCAAAAACGGCTAGGCCGTAATGTAGAGTATGCGTCAGTACATGAACCGATGCATTGTCCCAGGGTACAAACTCGCCGTTAAACCAGATTTTATAAGGTTTGCTGGTCATCCACTAAACTCCTGTTTCTTTAAGCCTGCATTCGTATAGGCTATAAAATATTCCTTTTTTTCCTGTAAATTGTCAAGTGCTGAATTTATATTATCCTTGACTCACGATAGTTTCTTTGAATAATTATTATACCTATGTCAAAAGAAGATAAAGAAACTCCCGGTCATGTAATGATTAAAAAGTACAGCAACCGGAGACTCTATGACTCCACGAATAAAAAGTACGTCACTCTGGACGATATCGCTGCGCTCATACGTGAAGGTAATGAGGTAAAGGTTATAGACTCTCAGACCGGGGCGGATATATCAAAGGTCATATTGATACAGGTTGTGCTTGAGAGTGAGAAAAATAAAGAGGACATACTTCCCGTTTCATTCCTTCACATGCTCATTAAATACGGCAATAAGGTGGCTAAAGATTTCTTTGAGAATTATTTTCTGATGATGTTCCAGCCCTATTTTTCCGTGCAGGAGAATTTCAAGAAAAATATGGGTCTTTGGCAAGAGATGGGATGGCTCCCTCCCGGCGTTAAGCTCCCGCCTAACTTCGACTTTGAGAATCCGTTGGGATTACCCGCGGGAGGAGAATCTGCCGTAACTCAAAACGAAGCCGCAAGGGAAAAGTCACTGCCTCAGACCGCAAATGAGGTGGAGTACCTGATGGAGAGGATAAAGGAGCTTGAAATGAAAGTTAAGTCACTCAAGGAAGAAAAGCAGTAATACGCCCTGAATATACCTGCCGTCGGCCGTCTGCTTGTTCAAAAAAAGTTCACTGTCTGCACTGCTTAATTAATACCTACCCTTATTGCGTCCACGGTATTGCCGCTGGATATAGTTCCTTGGACTTGCACACTATTCCCCGTCAGTATATTGGCACAAGTGATAGTGTTGCCGTTCTTATCTACAAGAGTGGTCGATGACGATATCTGAACTATGACAGTCGTACTTCCCTGGCTGTTCGATGCGTCTACTTGTAATGAGCCGCTGTTCCCCGTACAGCTGTTTGTGGTAACATCCCCGTCGAACGTGACTTGTGTCTGATCCTGAAAGTTCACTGTACCGCTGTTGAGGGTTATATTGCCGAGACTGACCTGAGCTGTAGGAAATACGTTAAGTATGCTTGTGCCTAGAGAGTTTGAATTCGCATCGGTGAACGAGATCTGCGGGCTCCCGGCAAATGAGCCGTTGATGGAGAAGGATCCGGAAGCATCGGTTACGGCCGTCGCGGGCTTGGAATTGTTGATCGTAATGGATACTGTTATTCCATTGACATTCTGGTTCGGGATGATACCGACTATGGTGCCTTGGATTGTTTCTATATTACTGTTTCCGTTGCTGCTGCTGCTGCTCCCGCCGAAGTCGACGTCACAGCCCCCCATGAGGCAGAAAGACAGAATGAGAAGCGATATGATGCCTTTGGGTAGGATCTTTCTCAGGTTATAGTTCATTAATCCTCCTTAATATTCATAAACAATTGCTTCCGTCTTATTTAAATATTATACCTTCGGTTTCCGGATTTTCATTAAGTTAAGGGGATTAACCTGTTAATATTTATCGTGGTACGTTTGCATAACTCAGAAAGAGGAATAGAGATGGATTCTTTGTCGCGAGTGCTTTTCATCAGCCACTCTATCAGGGACGGGGAACCTGGCAAAAGCCTTTTTTATATCCTCAAATTCCTCGACAGAACCAGACTCACTCCATACGTGCTAATCCCGAAGGACGACGTGTTTTCCGACAGGCTCAAGTCTCAGGGGATTTACGAGAACGTAATAACCGACGCGAGGTTCCCCGAAAACCTGAAGAGACCCCGTTTCAAAACCGTCAACGGGCACGATTATGCTGGTAAATTCTCGTCATACTACGACAAATACCTGCATTTTGTGTCTTTATTGTTGAATATACTCGACCTCTTATCGCTGGTGATAACTTCGCCTTTCCTGATAAAGAGAAAGAGGATTGACGTCATATACTGTAACGGCACTCAGGCTAAAATCGTCGGGGCTCTTATGGGTCTTATAACCGGATGTCCTGTCATCTGGCATGTGGAGAAATATTAAGCGGACGAGGGTCCTGGGGACTATTATAAATACCCTGGCGCGGCTTCCAGTCGTTCGCAGGATAATATGCGTATAGGGTGCTGCCGCCGATAAGTTCCGTCACGGAAGGTAGAAGGTGGTTGTCATACATAATGGGATCGATGTATGCGATTACGATTCCGGGAAGATTCTCGGGGACATCAGGTCGGCTTTCGGTTTAAGTGAAGATACGGTGATCATCGGCAGCACGGGAAGGATCGTGCCCAGGAAAGGGTATGAGCTTTTAAGAAGGGCGGCCTCGACTGTGGTAAACAATGGCCTGATAGAGAAGGGCGGGAGCGTGAGGTTCGTTATTGTAGGGGATACCCCGTATTTTTTCAGGGACGACCATCTGGTCGAGCTCAAGAGACTGGTTGCCGATGAAGGACTTGATAAATACTTCATATTTACCGGATTTAGAAACGACGTGAGGCCGTGTCTAAAGGATTTTTATATATTCGTTATCCCTTCAAATTATCCCGACCCGTTCCCGCGCTCTGTTATCGAGGCAATGTCTTTCGAGCTGCCGGTTGTCGGGTTCAGGGTAGAGGGCATAGTCGAGTCCCTGGATGACGGGGTCACGGGAATCCTGTGCGAGCCCGGAGACGTGGAGGATATAGGCAGGTCGGTATTACGGCTGATCGAGGATGCGGACCTGAGGAGATCCATGGGTATGAGGGGGAGGGACAGGGTGATAGAGAATTTTTCGGCAAAAGTGGTCACAGCTGAAATAGAAAGAAATATTTTTGAAGTTCACCGCAAGCAGTCGTAATTTCATAACCGCATGGTTCGCGCCTAGTTGTCTTTATCCTTTTTCCTTTCCGACCTGAAAAGTATCTTTACCGGGGTTCCCTCGAGCGGAAACTCCTCTCTCATCCTGGTTTCGAGGAATCGCTTGTAATTTTCAGGCACACCGTTGATCTCGTTCGTGAAGATAACGAACGTGGGCTGTCTCGTGAGCGGCTGTGAAATGTAGTAGAACTTTATATCCTTTCCTTTATAAATCGGGGGCGGGGTTTTGTCTATAGTCCTCTTGAGAAAGTTATTCAATTTTTTTGTCGGTATCCTTTGAGAGAAGTTCTCGTAGACCGAATCTATCTTTCCGAAAATTTTTTCGACCCCTCTCCCCGTGAGAGCCGATATTATCATTACAGGGGCATAAGTTACGGCAAGAAGCCTGTTTTTTAGAATCCCTTCTATATCCGGCGTCGAGGCGACCTCTCCAGGTACGAGGTCCCACTTGTTGAGGAGTATAATGCACGCCCTGCCTTTGTCGCTGATAAGCTCTGCAAGGCGCGCGTCCTGGTGTGTGGGCCCCACTTCGGTGTCTATCATCAGGAGGGCGATATCGGCACGCTCCATCGATCTTATTGCTCTGAACACGCTGTGCCTTTCTACCGAAAAAGTGATTTTGGATTTCCTCCTGATTCCCGCAGTATCTATGAGCAGATAGTTTTTCCCGCCCTTTGTAATGTGAGTGTCAATTGAGTCCCTGGTAGTCCCCGGGACCGGGCTGGTGATCAATCTTTCCTCTCCGAGGATTCTATTCACGAGAGTGGACTTGCCGACATTCGGCTTCCCGAGGACGGCGATTTTGATTATTTCTTCCTCACTCTCCTCTTCAGAAACATCGGTTTCCTCCGGGAGGTGTTCCACGATGCTGTCCAGGAGGTCGTTTATTCTCCTTCCCTGAAGCGCTGAAATGTCCGTATATTCGTCGATGCCGAGCGAGTGAAACTCGAGCGCCCTCTCCATATGTTTCTTGTCGTCTATCTTGTTTACGGCGTAGATAACCGGCTTTTTCACCTTCCTCAGCATGCTCAGGACATCCTTGTCGTGGGGCATGACTCCTTCTTTCCCGTCGAGCACGAGGAGTATGAGGTCAGCCTCGTCTATGGCGATCTCGATCTGGTTCTTGATGAGCGAGGGGTATAGCTCCTCGTCTTCGGGATCGAATCCGCCCGTGTCCACAAGACTGAATTCCCGGCCGTCCCAATCCGTGTCCGAATATATCCTGTCCCTCGTCACACCCGGAATATCTTCGACTATGGATTTCCTCTCCCGGATCAACCTGTTAAAAAGGGTAGATTTACCGACGTTAGGCCTGCCGATAATCGCTATGAGCGGTTTGGTCCGCGATTGGGTTTGTTTTTCAGTCACGTTCATTATTGGGGACAAATTCGAGGTTTATTCTAATGCCGCTATTGCATACATAATAACACATAAAATTTAACTTAAATAATATAACAGCTTTTACTACCATATCCATTCACATCCCTGTACTCTCTATTTTGACTTGGCAGCCTCTTTAGTAAAATACTCTATTACGCTTTTTAAAACGAAACCATAATGGTGCTCTATCTGCTCCCCTGAATATACATGCTCTTTCCCGTAGGGACACGCGAGCCTTAATACGCATTTCTTTAAGCACGTATCATCGCCGATCCTAAACTTCATGCACGCTTCCCAATCCCATCCTCTCTCCGATACGGTATGTGCGGGGCATGACGTTATACAAGGTCTGGCACATCCTCTACACGGGTCGAAAGAGCTCAGCGGCTTGTCATACTCATCAAATTCGAGATTGGTAATAACGGCACCCCTCATAGAAAACCAGGTGCCGTACTCCGGGTTGAGCAATATCCTCAGAAGGCTGGGTACTCCTACACCCCCGAGCGCCCCCAACTTTACAAAATCGATGTCTAGCGCGCCCCTTCCGAATGGAAATACCGATTTATAGCGTATCCCGTCCTCGGCCCTAAGTATCCCGGACAAACGGCCGAATGTTAAGCTCGAATAGCTGTCTATCGGGTCTTCGTATTTTTCTTTGAAGTCGGGATTGTTGTCGAGAAAACGATTAAAGACCTTCCAGAAATCGCTACCCGCGAATCCCGCGAGTATTATTGATTTTGCATCTCCGACAAAATCGGAAGAGGTCATCTTCCCCGCCGCAGCACCGTCATATTCAGACGATTTAATTTTGACCAGGAGGTTAAAACCGGCGTCCTCAAAATACCTTCTCAATTCTTTGTATATTTCCTGGGAGTTCATCTTACTCCGACCGTGCGTAATGAATTATCTCGGGGAACAGTTATGACAATCCTTCTGACGGCAGGCTAGAGATTCCGGGATCGAGGTTCTTGCTTATCTCATCTATCTCTTTCAGTGTGGGGAGATCAGACAGGCTTTTAAGCCCGAAGACCTCTAGGAATTCGGAAGTAGTGCCATACAGGAAAGGCTTGCCTATTACTTCCTTCCTGCCCTTTATCTCGAGAATTCTCCTCTCGAGGAGCGCGTTTATAACCCCCGACGAATCTACCCCTCTGATACTCTCGACCTCGACCTTCGTGACCGGCTGCTTATACGCTATTATCGCAAGTACCTCCAGCGCGGCGCGGCTCAAACGAAACTTTTTTACTCGTTTGGTGAAATTCGCAATATGCTCGCTGAAAGCGTGGTCCGTCCTGAACTGGTATCCCCCGGCCACCTCCTCCAGGACTATTCCTCTCCCGAGGCCTTCCCATTCCTGAACGAGCTCTTTTATGTACTTTCTGATGTCTCCTCTTTCAAGCTCTGTAAATACCTGCTGTAGCTTGTCTACCGAAAGAGGCTGATCCGACACGAAGATTATGCACTCAATCGCTTTTTTTATCTCAGTAGGGTCCAATATTGTTTTCTCCTGAATATGAAATTAGAATCTGAGAGCCCGGGGATTCCTGCACTACCCACACGTTTTCCATCCTTGCGAGCTCGAGTAAAGCGAGGAAGGTTACCACGAGATCGAATTTCGACGCGCATTCTTCTAAGAACTCCTCGAATGAAATCATATTCTTTGCCCTGAGTCTTGCGAGCACCTGTTCGATCTTTTCCTCAAGCGTTATGCTCTCGACTTCGTATACGATCTGGTCCGCAAACAGGTAGCTTCTCCTCCTGTAGAAGTCGCGGAACGTCTCGATAAGGGACCACAGGTCAACAGGTACGAGCTCGACTTCTTCCTTGTCGTATAGCGAGAAGTCAATTTCCCTCTTGAATACATCTCTGCCCAATATTTTTCTATCTATGAGTTCGGTGGCTGCATCCCTGTACCGCTGGTACTCTATTAGCCTCCTGACCAGCTCGGCGCGCGGATCCGCTTCGTCTTCTTCAATAGCGGGCTTTGGCAGGAGCATCTTCGACTTTATAAGGCCGAGCTCCGCGGCGATAACCAAGTATTCGCCAACTACCTGAAGGTTTAGCTCCTTCATTAGCTCCAGGTACTCGATATACTGCTCCATAATTACGGCGATCGGTATATCATATATATCGACTTCATTCTTTTTTATCAGGTGCAGGAGAAGGTCGAGCGGACCTTCGAACATCCGTGTCTTGATTACACACGGCTCATGTTGCTGGAGGAATTCCGCTTCGTTCGTGCTTTCGTTCATCTGAGCAATGTTCCTATTATATCCCAAAGATTGCCGTAGTTGTATCCGGAAAACGCCACGGTTAAGTACGACATGGGATAAAGCAGGTAATGGAAAATCCCGCTTCCGAATATAAACAGAGCGAAGAGGAATAGAACCCCATAAGGCTCGAACCTGCTGTAGGCATATGCGTATTTAGTCGGGAGGAGTCCGTAAAGCACCCTCGAGCCGTCGAGCGGAGGGATCGGTATCATGTTGAACACGGCGAGTGCGATACCGTAGACGAGTGTCAGTATGAGTATGATGGTAACGATTGAATAAATGCCGTCTGACTTAATCTCTCCCGTCATCATCTTGGGGATCATGTATCTCAGCAGTACCCCTGCCACTATAGCCATGGCCAGATTCGAAAGAGGTCCGGCTATAGCGACTAGAATTGTGTCCTTCTTCGGGTCCTTGAAATTGCGCGCATCTATCGGTACAGGTTTTGCCCAGCCGAAGCCGACCAGGAACATGAGTATGGTCCCGAATATATCCAGGTGTGCTATCGGGTTGAGCGTGAGCCTTCCCCTGAGTTTAGCCGTCGGGTCTCCGAGCTTGTTCGCCGTCCATCCGTGGAAATATTCATGTACGGTGAGGGAGAGGAGTATCACCGGGGCCTGAATCAAAATGAAGTCT
>JBIOKC010000054.1:0-12048 GCA_044451425.1 Thermodesulfobacteriota bacterium | reverse complement strand
TCGTCAAAGAACTCGTAAGTTCCGGGAGCAAGCGCAGGAATATACACGGTAACGGTTTGTCCCGGTGCTACTTCCCGCTCGCGGTTCAGGGAAAAACTTTCGAATTCAATAGGAGAATTATCGGCATTAGTGATCTTGATTTTGAAGGGTGTATTGGATTTCACACTCAAGTTATTAGGTTGGAAGTGACCGTATTGTACCCGTAATTCCACAATGTTCTCATCCGCGTGGGAAATTGTAATTGTGGCGAGTATTCCGATAATTCCCAGTGCCGAAGCTATGGCATAAACCATCCAGCTATTATTCATAACGCCACCATATGATAATGATAATGAATATCAATATGAATAATATCTGCGGTCTCCGGATTGTCAAGAGCCTTTGGTTGACGAAAATAAGGTATGTACGGATTGGTCTGTAGTTGACTTGTCACCATTGGAGGATTCTTGCAATTAATAGCGTGACCCAAAAAGAGCAACTCTTTTGTAATAGGTGCAAAATTTAGTTAGTTTTTCGAAAGAAAACCCCAGGCATAGAAGTTCCTTAGACTGCGTAGGAAGCGCTTACATTCTCTATAATTCCAACTTAATCCGAGCTTGCCAAAAAGGGGGACAATATTTGAGGGCACGTTTCCCTCACTTCTGCCTCACTTCGAGTGTCCTCAACCTGTTTATCGCCGCAGCGAGATCGATCTTCCTGAACTCCGCGTAGCCGCCCGAAATACGGGGGCTGATTACGTCGAGCCCGTCCCTCGCTATGTCCATCATCACGAGCGATGTAACCTCTCTCAATGTCCTCTTTCTGTCCATGTACCTTCTAGCGTACTCTATCGCGTCGCCGATGGCTCTCGTCTGGCAGAGGTCTACGAGCTCCTCTAGCGCATGGAGGTCTATCTTATCCCTGCCGAACGATATGGAGCGGAGACTCTTGGCGGAAATCTTCACGTCTTTCCTTCCCTTCCTCGGATTGAAGCTCTCGGAGAGCGGCAGCCTCTCGGTTACGCTCCCGAGCGTGCCTCCCTCCTCCTTTTTTCTTTGGCTCGGGAACTTCCTCGCTACGGCGAGCGCTTCCGCGGTTACGTCCGAAGGCTTATATTCCGTCATGCGGATCACATTATCGGCGACATCGAAATAGTCACCCGACCCGCCCATCACGAGCACGGTCGATACGTTCTGGTCGGCGTATAGGCTCCTCACCATGTCTATGTAGGGCGTTATCGGCTCACTGTCTTTGGATACGAGCTCCTGCATCCGATGGTCCCTTATCATGAAGTTTGTGGCGGAGGTGTCCTCGTCAATAAGTAGCGCCTGCGCGCCCGCTTCGAGAGATTCAAGTATGTTCGCGGCCTGTGAAGTGCTGCCGCTCGCGTCCTCCGTGGAGAACGACATTGTGTCCTTTCCGTAGGGCAGGTTCGATATGAAGGGCGATATGTTCACCTTCTCTATCCTCCGTCCGTCCTCAGCCCTTATTCTGACCGCGTTCGGGTTGGTGACGACGAACTCCCTCCCGTCACCCGGAATGTGGTTGTATATGCCTTCCGATATCGCTTTTAGCAAGGTGGATTTCCCGTGATACCCGCCACCGACGATGAGCGTCACGCCTTTAGGTATCCCCATGCCAGATATCTGCCCCCTGTTCGGCAGCTCCACGTCCATTTTCAGCGAGGGCGGGGATACGAACGGGACGGCCTCCGCTTCCGCCATCGGTCCCGGGTCAATACCGCTTGCGCGGGGGAGAATGCTGCCCTCGGCTATGAATGATACGTACCCGAGCCCTTCGATCTCATTCCTGAGGAAATCCGCGTCTTCCGCCGTCTCGACGTGCATGTAAAGCGCGTTCTCGTCCAGGTTCCCGAATACGAGCGATAACCTTACTATCTTGGGAAGCTCCTCGAAGAACATAGGCTCCGCATGCTTCGACGCAACGGTGCGTCCGAAAGCGGGCAAGCCCATTCCGAACCTTGCCTCTGCGTACATATGCGTAACGACGACCGACGAGCGTTCCAGTATCTCCTGACCGGGATCGCTCATGGATATTAGACCGCTTTTCCCGCTTCCCCGGTTCCCGATCGAGTACCTCTCCGCGGCGGAGTTAAAAGCCCTGGCTATGAAGTCCCTGAGCGCTGTCTCCCTGCTTTTGTTTTTATAAGCGTCCCTGGGGAGCCTCGCCTCGTCCTGATATACCCTGACCCTTACGCGGGTGGGAGAAGCGAACGGGTCTACCTGCACGCGGTCTATGTAGAGTATGAAGTCATCGAACCCGTACTCGCCTTCGATATCCCTGTATGCGGCGTATCCTCTTCCGTCTATTTTCCTGAGCGTGTCTCTCAATTCGTGAGCGGTCTTCATGGATTCGGGAATAATATGATAATTTGTTAAGGAAGTCCACACTCGCATTTATGATATGCGAAGTGAGAAATCTCAAACTATTTCATCGGCGGCGGAGCTCCCGGTCATAAGCGCATGCCGCATGATGCGGAGCCGGCCGAAATCAATGTCGTAGCCGGACGTTTTTAAAGCGGTGAGGAAATATAATAATAAATATTGTATGTTGTTTGGCAGTTGTGAAACATAACACAACTCCGATTGATTAAAATTTCACCAAAGGAGGTACTGGTATGAAGTACACTTTCAACAAGTGGTTAGTTATTCTTTGCGCTGGAGTACTAGTGCTGGGACTGGGCGCCTGCAAGCAGAATCAGGAGCCGACAGAGGAGAAGGTCGAGGAGGTTGAGGTAGAACAGGTAGAGGCGCCCGCCGCGCAGGATACTGCTAAGGATATGACAGACGAATCTGTCATGGAGGATATAGAAATAAGCGTGGGGATGGTGCTCATTCTCCTCCGGGAGCCGAACTCATAACCCGCCCCACCTTGTGCGGAGTACTCTTCGGAGATAAAATACCTCTCTATGAAGTCTGAAAAATCGTTTGAGGACACACTTAAAGAGCTCAAGGATATAATAAGGAAGCTCGAGAGCGGCAACCTGCCTCTCGAAGATTCTATAAAGCTCTTCCAGAAAGGGACGAAGCTCATCTCGTCATCACATAAGAAGCTCAATGAAATCAGGAAGAAAGTAGAGATAATCGTCGAAAAGAACGGGACGACGAAATTCGAGGATTTCGAGCCCGAGAGCTGATTCGAAATGCCATTCGATATACACAATTACCTGAACGAAAAGCGTGAGCTCGTGGACAGGGAATTGGCGGCGCTGTTTCCGGAAGGTGTCGGCCATACGACGAGGCTCCTCGAATCCATGCGCTATAGTGCGCTTGCCGGGGGCAAGAGGCTCCGCCCCATACTCGCCATTGCTGCGGGCGAGGCCGTGGGGGCCGACCCCGAAAAGGTCCTTCCTTTTGCCTGCGCTTTAGAGATGATACATACATATTCGCTCATACACGACGACCTTCCTTCGATGGACGACGACTCGCTCAGGAGGGGAGTGCCGACGAACCACATAGTTTTCGGCGAATCGACCGCCATACTCGCCGGGGACGCTCTCCTGACGGACGCCTTCAGCCTCCTGGTCGGGGAAGGACTCGGGAGGGGCGTAAGCGCCTGTGTGATTTGCGACGTCGTCGGCGACATAGCTCTCGCGGCGGGCTCTCGCGGTATGATAGAGGGTCAGGCTATAGATCTAGCCCTTGCCGGAACGAAGGACGTCACGCTCCCTCAGGTCGAGCGGATGCACGCGCTTAAGACAGGGGCCATGATAAGGGTTTCCGTCACGACGGGCGCGAGGGTAGGAGGGGCGGATAAAACACAATTGGAAAAACTCACCTCATACGCGGAGGCCATAGGTCTCGCATTTCAGATAATAGACGACATACTCGACATAGAGGGTGTTGGAGACCTCGGGAAAGAGAGGGGGAACGACGCGAGACACGGGAAGTCCACCTATCCGGGGCTTGCCGGGATCGAGGAATCGAAGAGGAAGGCTTCGGAGCTTACACGGAGCGCAGTCCGCGAACTCGAGGACTTCGGTGGAAAGGCCGAGCCGCTTAGGCAGATCGCGCTCTACTTGGGCTGCAGAAATCACTGATGAACGCTAAAGAAGGAAAGGAGCGAGCCTCGGGGAAGAAGAGGCTCGACGCGGTACTCGTCGAAAGAGGGCTTGTCGAGACGAGGGCCAGGGCGCGCGCCGTCATCATGGCGGGGGACGTCTACGTCGACGGAGTGAGGACGGATAAGGCGGGCGCTCTCGTAAAGGAAGGCTCGGAGATCGCCGTAAAGGATACCTCCCTCAAATACGTGAGCCGCGGCGGGATTAAGCTGGAGGCAGCGCTTAAAGAATTCCGCATTGACCCTGAGGGAGAAATAGCAGTCGATATAGGCGCTTCCACGGGCGGCTTTGCCGACTGCCTGCTCAGATCCGGAGCCGCTAAGGTCTATGCGGTCGATGTGGGCTACGGACAGCTCGATTGGAAGTTGAGACAAGACCCGCGCGTCATAATCAGGGAAAAGCTAAACGCCCGCTACATCAAACCCGAAGACATCTGCGAGCCCGCGGATATTGTCGTTATCGACGTATCTTTCATCTCGCTCACAATGATTATCCCTCCCACGCTGGCGCTGCTAAAATCGGGTGGGGTTCTCATCGCGCTCATAAAGCCGCAGTTCGAGGTCGGAAAGGGAGAGGTGGGGAAGGGCGGCATAGTCAGGGACGAGGCAAAATACAGGGAAGTAATAGATAAAATTACGGAGTTTGTTAAAAGTCTGGGGGTCAGTGTATTAGGGGTCATCCAATCACCCATCGAAGGGGCCGAGGGGAATAAGGAATTTTTGATTGCAGCGGTAAAAGGGAACGAAGATTAGAGTTGTGCTATGCGGGCTACTTCCCCTTTCCCCAGTCAGCTAAAAATCTTTCCAGCCCAATATCCGTGAGCGGGTGTTTTACTAACTGTTTGAATACTTTGTAGGGCATAGTCGCAACGTCTGCTCCCATTTTCGCAGCCTCGACTACGTGTAAGGGGTGTCTCACGCTCGCGACGAGCACTTCGGTCTTGATGTTATAGTTCTCGAATATCTGCACTATGTCGCCCACCATCTCCATACCAAACTCCGATATATCATCGAGCCTGCCGACGAACGGGCTCACGTACGCGGCTCCGGCTTTTGCAGCGAGGAGCGCCTGGGAAGGGGAGAATATGAGGGTCACGTTTACATTTATTCCCTCATCCGAAACTATCTTCGTAGCCTTTATGCCGTCTTCCGTAAGCGGCATCTTTACGACTACGTACTCGTGAATTTCGGCGAGCTCTCTCGCCTCGTCTATCATGCGTTCTATGTCCGTCGAGAGCACCTCGGCGCTCACGGGTCCCTTAACGATCTCGCATATCTCGCGCACCAGGTCCTTGAATCCCTTCTGCTCTCCTTCCTTGGATACGAGGGAGGGGTTCGTCGTCACGCCGTCCAGCACCCCGTAGCTCGCGGCGTCCCTTATCTCGTCGAGATTAGCAGTATCGAGAAAGAATTTCATCTGGGCCTCCTTCAGGAAATTGAGTTGGAATATACCATAAATCGACCGTGCATTGAAATTATAAGTGCTTTGTGAATGGTTATGCCCGAAATTATTTGACAAACCCCCTAATACCTGCACAATATTCACGATTATCCGCGGGAGGGATGTTAATTAATGGCTAAGAGAATTAAATCGGGTATCAAGAAACACCGTCGGAGCATAAAGAAAAGAGACAGGAATACGATTGTAAAATCCGACCTCAAGACTCAGGTAAAGAAGATCTCCGCTGTTTTAGAGAGAAACGACCAAAAGGCTGCGGAAGAGATTCTGAAAGAGACCGAATCCAAGCTCAAAAAGTCCGCTTCCAAGGGAGTAATCACTAAGAAAACGGCATCGAGGAGGACGGGCAGGCTCGCTAAAAGAATATACAAGCTTACGAAGGCTCAGGAAGCCTCCGCCTGATAAACTCCCCCCTCAGCTCCGGGCGCATAGTTCAAGAACCAGTTTTGTAAGCACGAAGCTCTTGGGCACGTAGCTAAGTTTCAGCTTTTTGTCGCAATCGGCGAGCGCTCCCATAATGCGCGCTATGTCGTTGTACGTAAACTTTTTCAGGTCCTCGCTCAGGTAGTAGTATTGTCCGGGTGAAATCTTGAGTGCTTTAATCATCTCTACCTGAGACGTCCTCATATCCAGAAGCTCCTTCGCTCTCCATATCAGCCTGAATCTCCAGCTTAGGAGTCCGAGTATGGATAAAGGCTCCTCGCCCGCCGTTTCGAGATCGGCGAGCACCCTGTGGGCCGTCCGCTTGTCTCTTTTCGACACGGCGTTTATGAGCTGATATATGTCGGCGAACTTCGTCTTCTTGGTGAGCGCTTCGACATCCGCGGGCCCTATCGTTTTCTTGTCCCCTTTGTATATGGATATTTTTATCATCTCGTTGTGAACTTCCTGGAGGTCCTCACCGACGAGGCCAAGCAAGGTTTCGGCTCCCGCGTTCGTAATTTCGTAACCGAGCCTCCCGGCCTCCTCCCTCACCGCCGAGAGAGCGTTACCCTTACCGAGGGAGAAGTCGAATAAGGCCGCGTTCTTACCCCCGAGCTTGGGTTTCTTCACTTCCGAAAATATAAGAACGAGACAGGTCGATCGAGAAGGGGACGCTGTATACGTTTCGAGTGCGGTAAGCTCCTTAGCCGATAGCTTATCCGCGTTTTTCACGACAATGAGCTTCTTCTTGGAGAACATCGGATACGTGCTCGCGTCGTCGGCGATCTCCTTCCCCGACGCGTTCTCTCCGTAGAATATGGTGTAATTGACGTCTCCGGATGGCCCGAGGAGTATTCGTTTGAGATCGGAAACCGCCTGTTCGGCGAGGTACGGCTGGTCTCCCGTAAATATGAGCACGGGCGCGGGCTCTCCTGAAGAGAGATAATTCTGAAAGTCGTCCGAGCCTGATTTTCCCCTGGATTTTTGTTTCATAAGCGGTTCACATACCGGGAGGACTAATCACCGCGCCAGAAGAGCGGGATTAATCATGGTGAGTATATTCGAGTAGGGGAAGCGGCGCAAGCGGACTGGAAAGGGTCGCGCAATCGTTTAGAATGATAAGGATCATGGACTCCGAGATAAAGGGCGTAGTAAACTGGGAATACCTGGGTGTTGTGAGTTATTCAGACGGCCTTGCGCTACAGAAAGAGCGCCGCGAGAGGCTGCGCGCAGGAGGCTCCGATGCAGGCGGGTTTCTGCTTCTTCTCCAGCATCGCCCCGTAATCACCGACGGCAGGTTCGGACGAGGGGGTAATATCATCCTCACGCCCGAAGCGATAGAAAGGCGAGGCGTCGAAGTATATAAAACGGAGCGGGGAGGGGACGTTACGTTCCACGGGCCCGGCCAGTTCGTCGCGTACCCAATAATCGATCTCAGGGCGTTCGACCTCGGGGCGAAGTCCTATGTCCGCGCGCTTGAGGAGACGATCATACTCGTCCTCAAGGATTTCGGGATGCACGGGGTGAGCATGGGAGGTTATCCCGGCGTATGGGCGTATGGGGGAAAGATAGCATCCATAGGGGTTTCTGTCAGCGGCGGAGTAACCATGCACGGCTGCGCTATAAACGTGAACAACGACCTCGGCTATTTCTCCATGATTATTCCCTGCGGCCTCGAAGGCGTCATCATAACCTCGATGAAGGTAATTCTGGACGAGGAGATCGATTTCGGAGCCGTTACTCAATCGTTCATCCGCCGGTTCGGAGAAGTTTTCAAGGCGGAGATGAGAAGTGCGGCTTGAAGTCCCTACGCTTACTATTGATTCCCTCTCCACGGCGTGGGACAGGGGAAGGGTGATGGGGGCAATTATCAGGTTTTTATGAGCTATATTAAAATCGGCATGTAACACAATTCTTAAACATCTGGATTATTCGTAAGTAAGACCGTGCAAGATGGCGGAACGAAGACACTACCCGCAAAGCTCAAGCGCATTGAAGAAGTAGCTGATCTCGAACGCGGCCGATTCTGGTGAGTCCGAACCGTGTACGGTGTTCTCCTCGATGCTCGTCGCAAAGTCCTTCCTGATCGTCCCCACTGCCGCCTGGGCAGGGTTGGTGGCGCCCATTATCTCCCTGTTTTTGGCAATTGCATTCTCCCCTTCGAGCACCATCAGGACGACAGGGCCACGCGACATGAAATCAGTCAGGCTCCCGTAAAAGGGCCTCTCTTTATGCACTATGTAGAAGCCCTCCGCGTCTTTCTTGGTGAGCATCACCATTTTAAGGGCGGCGATCCTGAGCCCGTTTTTCTCGAACCTGCTCATGACTTCCCCGATTACGTTTTTTTCTACTCCGTCCGGTTTTATGATCGATAGCGAGCGTTCCAATTCAGTGCCTCCGAGTTGTTTTTTGCCCTTTAATTTTTTCAGCAAATCGCATTTTGTCAAATACGGATACTCCCTCTGCTCAATTACAGACTATCTGCCGGTACTGTCGGTAACACTCAAAATGAGCAACTGTTCGGCCGCGGTGAATCCATTGGTGATACTCTCATTAATCTCTTTCCGATAAAATATTTGAAATAAGCCCTTGATCTTGTTCATTTAATGTCTGATAATAATAGAGACTGGATTTATGCCCGTAACCCGGTCAGGGATGATGGAATCAGACTCGGAGGTGAACCGGTCTTTTCATCGGCATACGGACAATATGATTCGATGCTCGCCGACTGTCCCGGCTTGCAAGATACTGAGAACCTCTCTTATTTTGCATCTCCTCACTATATCCGGAGTTTTCGTTTCTTCACCGATGAGGAAAAATTTCGAATATTATGATAAATTAATAGTTGTTCTGGTACGGGATGATGAGACTGCACCGTAGAGTAGGGGAATAATGCTGATTATTGACAAAAGGAAATACGAGAGGATCGTATCCGATCTGATCGACGCAAAGGACATAAGGGATATTGTCGACAAGTTTTCTATCGACAGGATTTATTATTACCATATTCTGAAAGATATATCCTCCGGGCAGCGCTCGCCTAATTTTAAATACCTTGAGAGTATTGCCAGAAAAAGGAAGCTGAGTGAAGATTTCATAGTAGAGCAGTCGAAATCAGTCCTCAATTTCTTTATACCGTATTACCAGAGTTATCAGTCCGATTCCCTCGATTACTACAAGTTGCTGAACGTCAACCGCAGCGCCACCGAGGAGGAGATCAGGCGGAGTTGGATAGAGCTTATGAAATCCTACCATCCGGATAAAGCCGGCGCGGAGGGGCTCGACGTCGCAAAAAAGATAAACGAAGCATATGAAATTCTTAGTAACAGTGCGAAAAGGGAATCTTACGATAATAAGCACCTCCCCGCGATGCCCGTGATAATCCCGGAGAACGCAATGACGAAGTACTACTACGCCGTCCCGATAGCTCTCGCCGTCTTCTTGGTAATGATGTATGCCTCGGGTTCTGGGCTCATATTCAAGTCTCCGGAAGAAAAGGAACAGTTTGCGAGGGTTATAGAAGACCCCAGTCTGCCCAATGCCGTTTACAAAGGCGATTTGATGAAGGACAAACCGGGAGACAAGGATATTTCCCGGATCAAGCCGATTGAGCCGAGAAGTGATACGAATAGCGTAATAGCTGAGAATGAAAATGAACCGGTTGAAACTCCGTCAAACCGGGCAAAGAATGCAGCGGAAAATCCCACCGGAGAGAAAGCCGCCGCAGCTAATGACAATGCCGGGAAGAACAAGGAAATCGGATCCGCAGAGCCGCAGGAGAATGAATCCCCGGCACAGATTGAGAAAAATCCGGAAACTAAAGAGCTCGCCGCCACGAAGAACTTAGATACGAAGCCTTCAGCCGAAGAGCCTGAAAAAAAGACGGAGACAGCGCAACCAAGTCCCGGAGAAGCTGAAAAAGCCGTTTCCACCGGGGAGAAATCAGCCGTGAGTGAGAAGGTTACGGCCGAATCACAATCGGCAGGGAAGAAAGGCGCGGCTGCCGACAAGGCGGCTTCAGAAGAGAAGTCCTCGATGCGGGCTAAAGAAACCGAGTCCGTCGATAATGCATTGATTGTTGAGAAACCCCATGAAACGGCCAGGCCCGTCTCGGAGGTAGCCTCAATTCCGGCAATTCCAAAATCAGAAACACCTGCCGGGGCCACATACCATACGGTGAAAAAAGGCGAGTCGCTCTGGTCGATCGCCCACAGATACGATACCACTACGGCTGAGATTTCAAAGCTCAACAACATTGAAAACGGCAAAGTAAATATTGGTGTTAAACTATTAATATCCGGTAACGGCGTTCCCCTTCACGAGGCCGACATAGCGCGGGTCGTAGCGGTAAATAAGGTACCCCCCCCCGAACCTGCACAGGTAGCGGCGCTAAAGAAACCGGTGATTGCGAAGACCGTGAATACAAAAGCGGAGCCTATAGAAAAGTCCCCGCAGAAATCGGATATTACTGCCGATTTCAATCCGGGTCTTGCCACGTCTGCTGTCTCGATAAGGAATACGGAGGTCGCTGCGCCGCAACCGGTCCCGCATGTCCGCCCTCCCGACGCGCAGTCCCTTTACTCGTTCGTTACAAGTTATGTGTCTGCCTACAGGAACAAGGATATCGATCGCGTGAAAGTCCTGTTTGCGCCGGATGCCAAAGAAAACGGCGTTAATATATCGAAGGTTATTAACTTATACAGCTCGAATTTCTCGAAACTCGAGATAGTAAGATATGATGTAACGGTAAAGAAAGCCACACTCGATAATTCATCCGGGTACGTGATGGGTGAATTCTTCATAACGTTCAAGGACCAACGCACCGGAGTGCTCAAGAATTCTAGGGGAAGCATAAACTGGAAGCTTTCCTGGGCAGAAGGCGGGTGGAAGATTCAGGACCTCACTTATAAGATTGTGTCTACTAACTCTTACGGCGGGTGAATAGAGAGTTCTACTCCGTAAGTTACCTCCGCATGGAAAAACGCCTGATATTATGAATATCGATAGATTTGAAGAGGAGATATTAGGGCTTATCCGATCCTGGTAGTCCTATCTTCGGCTTTAACTCTCGTGTTGAAATTGGATTGATATTATGCACTTTTATTACAAAAAAACTGTTCAAATACAGTTTAGTTGGGTAAGTTAGCTATTTCTTTAGTTTTCGCCACTTTGATTTTAAAAGGTAATAGGCTTTATTATTATCAATCCTAAATATTTGGGAGAATTATTGATATGAGCATCAGTTCGAGTAGAAAAAAGGATAAAAAAAAGAAGAAGCACATATTAAGAAGGATCTGGGACGGATGGAAGAAGATTGCGAGAAAGATAGGGGATTTTAATGCGAGGGTGATACTCACGATCTTTTATTTCGTGCTTCTTCTGCCGTTTGCCCTGTTGATAAAATGTTTAAGCGACCCGCTTGAGATAAAAAAAGGGGCCGCGAAGGGATGGCGGACTATAGAGGTGAAATCCGAGATCTCACCCATGGAAAAAGCGGTAAGACAGTTTTAATCGACATAGCGAGGGCAACACCGGGATTAGGTACGCAATGGAGACGATATGAATATTCTTGGAATTTCCTGTTACTTTCACGACGCTGCCGCTGCGCTGTTAAAAGACGGCGTGCTCATCGCTGCAGCGGAGGAGGAGAGGTTCAGCCGCATTAAACATGATTTCGAATTTCCAGAGAACGCGATTGAGTTCTGCCTTGAGATGGGCGGAATAGAAGCAGGCGACCTCGATTATGTCATGTTCTTTGAAAAACCGTTCATCAAGTTCGAAAGGCTCCTTCTTTGCTCAATGCAGACATTCCCGCGTTCCATGAAGCTCTTCAGGGAGGCTATGGTCACCTGGCTGGGCGATAAGCTCTGGGTGAAGCACCTCCTGCTGAATAAGCTCGGAATCCCAGCGTCGAAGGTCCTTTTCAGTGAGCATCACCTCTCGCATGCTTCGAGCACATTCTACTGCTCCCCGTTCGAAGAAGCGGCGATACTGACTGTGGACGGTGTGGGTGAATGGACGACTTCAGCACTCGGGGTTGGTAAAGGCACGGACATAAAGCTCATAAAGGAAATAAGGTTCCCGCATTCCCTGGGCCTTCTCTATAG
>JBIOKC010000053.1:0-12141 GCA_044451425.1 Thermodesulfobacteriota bacterium | reverse complement strand
TTAACATGTATTCTAACATGCTAAAGTTATCTAGAGCCAAACGATTAAATAATCTTGATCGAATAGAACGACTTAAGAAGGAAATTGAAGCGGTCCGTAGTCTTTCGCACGAATATATTGTGAAATTAATAGATTTTGACTTGGAAGCCAAGAGGCCCAATTTGGTTACTGAATATTGTGAGGGAGGTAGTTTATCTGAGGCTGAGCCTATTTGGCAGATGTCTCCAGACATTGCTTTTAAATTTTTCAACAAATATGTGAGGGTGTAGCATATGCTCATACGAAAGGTGTTATTCATCGTGATTTGAAGCCTGATAATATTTTTTTACGCACAAGAAAGGGCCCAGTTGTGGTTGGCGATTTCGGTATATGTTATTTAGAGCAAGATGGTAAAAGGATAACTCTTACGGACGAAGCTGTTGGTCCGAGAAATTTTATTGCACCGGAACTTGAAGATGGTAGATTAGAACTAATTTCTACCAAATGTGATGTTTACTCTCTCGGTAAAATTCTGTATTGGTTATTATCTGGTGGCAAAATTTTTAGCAGAGAAAAGCATAGAGAGCCACAGTTTGATTTAAAGAGTCAGAATAATGACACTCTGTTAGGATAGAATAACATTTATATGGAACATGCTAATCGATTGTTGGATTATACGATAGTTGCTGAACCGGATCATCGTAGAGATGTTGAAAATATTCTGATTTTATCAAAACAAACTTTGCGATTAATAGTGGAAAATTTTACACCAATAACTAAAGATATAAGACAACCTTGTACCTACTGTGGTCAAGGATACTATATACTTAGTGCGGTAGAGAACTTAGTGGTGAAAAATTTTGGTTTTACTCCAGTAGGTGATAGTGATTGGAGAATTCTTGTTTGCAACAAATGTGGACATGTGCAAAGCTTTCGAGTAGATATGGCTGAGAGGAAAGAGTGGTGGAATGTCTAAAATTGTTAATCTGACTGTTTTATAAGATTCTTAGTAGAATGAACAGTAAATGTAAGGTTCTATTCCCCAAAAAGTCCCAGTTGTTTCTGTTTGGTCTTCTTGAGGTCTGTGAGTTCGACAGGATATTTGCCAGTGAAGCAGGCGTTGCAGAAGCTCTCATTGCCGTTCAGTTTCTTCGCATCATCAACCGCCTTCATTACGCCTTCCAAGGTTAAATAACCGAGAGAGTCCGAGGTTAGGTACTTTCTTATCTCGTCTACATCCAGGGAATTGGCGATAAGCTCCTCTTTGAGCGGCGTGTCTATTCCGTAGTAGCATGAGAATTTCATCGGCGGTGAGCTTATCCTCATGTGGACTTCCTTTGCTCCGGCCGCGCGTATCATCTTTACAATCTTTCGTGACGTCGTGCCCCTTACTATCGAATCGTCCACTATCACGACCCTCTTTCCGTCTAGCACTTCCCTGATCGCATTTAATTTCAGACGCACGCCGAAGTTCCTTATCGACTGCTCGGGCTCGATGAATGTCCTCCCGACGTAGTGGTTCCTCAAGAGCCCGAGCTCCAGAGGAAGCCCCGATTCCTCGGAGAATCCCATAGCGGCGGGCACTCCTGAATCCGGCACCGCGACGATTATGTCGGCATCGGCGGGCTGCTCTACAGCGAGCTGTTTGCCGAGCGCCCTTCTCACCTGGTACACGTTACGCCCCGTGAGGAAGCTGTCGGGCCTCGCGAAATAAATGTATTCGAATACGCAGTAAGCGTGTTTAGACTCACCAAAAGGCTTGAATGACTCGACGCCGTTCTCATTGACAACTACTACCTCGCCTGGCTCTATCTCTCTTACGAGTTCGGCCTCTATCAAGTCGAACGCGCATGTCTCGGAAGCGAAGACTACGGAGTCCCCGAGCTTCCCCATGACGAGCGGTCTGAAACCGTAGGGGTCCCTTACTGCGATCATCGCTTCGGGCGTGAGGAAGAGGAGCGAATAGGCGCCCTTACACCTCACGAGCGCTTCGATAATCCGTTTCAGGAGCGTCTCTTCCCTGGATTTAGCGATAAGATGTACTATGACCTCGGTGTCGGTAGTGGACTGGAATATCGCGCCGTCTGCTTCGAGCTCTTCTCTGAGCGTCCTGGCATTGGTCAGGTTGCCGTTATGCGCTATGGCGAGCGCCCCGCGGAAATAATTGATGACGATGGGCTGCATGTTTTTTGCCTGGCTCGAGCCCGTTGTCGAGTAGCGTACGTGTCCGATTGCGTTCAGGCCCGTGAGGCGTGACAGTATGTCTTCGGTGAAAATATCGGAGACGAGGCCCATCGCACGGTGGTTATGGAGATTGACTCCGTCCGAGGTTACAATGCCCGCGCTTTCCTGCCCTCTGTGCTGGAGAGCGTGCAAGCCCAGGTATGTGAGGTTGGAAGCCTCGACAATGCCGTAAATGCCAAATACACCGCACTCTTCTTTAAGCTTTGGCATAACTTTTCAGGTTAGTTTCGAAACTTGAAGCCCAGGCTCGCCAGGCTTCCGTTATCGGGATATCGACCAAGTCCTTGATAAATAATCTCGATCCTCCCACCTTCCCGATTATTCTCATGGGTACTTTATTTGATTCCGTTATTGATTTAAGGCTTTCTATGTTCTTATCGTCGAGTGAAATTATCGCTCTCGCCTGGGATTCCGAAAATAAGAGTGCATCGTCCCTGACTGTACCGGAAAGCTTGATCGTTACTCCTACGGGGCCCTCGGGTGTGAAACACGATTCTGCTATCGAAAGAGCCGCCCCTCCCTCGGAAAGATCGTGAGCAGACTTAATTATACCCCTATCCGAAGCTTCAAGTGAAGCTTTTATAAGGCTCGATTCCGCCTCCAGATCGAGGCTCGGAGGCAGACCGGCGACTATCCCGTGAATCTGCTTCATGTACTCGCTCCCGCCGAATTCCTCCCCGGTTTCGCCGAGCAGGACTATGATGTCCCCATCGTCTTTAAACCATTGTGTAATGTGCTTTCCAACGTCTTCAATAACGCCGACCATTCCGATCGCGGGTGTCGGGTATATGGCGGTCTCCCCCGTCTGGTTGTAGAAGCTCACGTTGCCGCTGACTACGGGCGTGTTCAGTTTAACGGCCGCTTCGGCTATGCCCTCTATCGCTCTTTTGAACTGCCACATCACCCCCGGATTTTCCGGGCTTCCGAAATTCAGACAGTCGGTTATGGCGAGAGGAACGGCTCCCGAGCATGCGAGGTTTCTGGCGCTCTCGGCGACTGCAATCGCGGCCCCGGCGTAGGGGTCTAGGTAGCAGTACCCGGAGTTGCAGTTCACCGTCATGGCAATGGCTTTCTTCGTATTCTTTATTCTGACCACGGCCGCGTCCGAGCCCGGAAGCACCACCGTATTGGTCCTGACCATGTGATCGTACTGCTCCCATACCCAGCGCTTGTCGGCGAGCGTCGGCGAGGAGAGGAGCTTCAACAGCGCCCGGTCGAGGTCATTGGGGACGGGTATGGAGGATAGGTTCGGGTTCTTTGCTTCTTTAATGTAAGAAGGCTCGGCGTAAGGTCTGTCGTAAACCGGGGCTTCTTCCGAAATCAGGGTTATCGGTATGCTTGCGACGGGCTTCCCTTCTTCGGCGATGACGAGCTTTCCGCTGTCGGTCACCTCTCCGATGACGCTGAAGTCGAGTCCCCACTTCTTAAATATTTTTTCCGCTATTTCCTCTTTTCCTTTCTCAAGCACTATGAGCATCCTTTCCTGCGATTCCGAGAGCATCACTTCGTAGGGCGTCATGGATTCTTCCCTTCTCGGGACTTTTTCTATATCGATTCTTATGCCCGTGCCGGCGCGCTCGGCCATCTCGGCGGAAGAGGAGGTGAGCCCGGCAGCCCCCATGTCTTGTATACCGACTACTACGCCGGTCTTAAATAATTCGAGGCAGGCTTCGAGGAGTAATTTTTCGGTGAAAGGATCGCCTACCTGTACTGCTGGCCTCTTTTCCTCGGCTTCCTTCGTGAATGTTTCCGATGCCATGACCGCGCCGTGAATGCCGTCCCTCCCGGTCTTAGATCCCACGTAGATGACGGGGTTTCCCACGCCTTCGGCATAACCCCTGAATATTTCGTCTCTCTTCGTTATCCCGAGGGCGAATACATTTACGAGTGGGTTTCCGTTATAGCATTCATCGAAGCAAACTTCGCCCCCCACGGTGGGGATCCCTATGCAGTTTCCATAGCCCGCGATACCTGAGACGACGCCACCTACGAGATATTTTGTCTTCGGCAGGGAAGGGTCGCCGAACCTCAATGAATCGAGCACCGCGATCGGTCTTGCCCCCATAGTGAATATATCCCTCAGTATGCCGCCCACACCGGTTGCCGCGCCCTGATAGGGCTCGATATAGGAGGGGTGGTTATGGCTCTCCATCTTGAATACCGCGCACAGCCCGTCGCCTATATCTATAATTCCGGCGTTCTCTCCTGGGCCCTGTATTACTACTTTGCCTGATGTAGGCAGCTTGCGGAGGTGTACTTTCGAGCTCTTGTAAGAGCAGTGCTCTGACCACATAGCGGCCAGTATGCCTAATTCCGTCAGGTTGGGTTCCCTGCCGAGGGCGGCTGCTATTTTATTGTATTCTTCTTCTGTTAACCCGTGGTCGAGTGCGGTTTTAAGATTGGACATTTAGTTAGGTCACTCTCATGTTTAATATACCAGTTTATAGGAATCTAATCACTTCCGGGGCATCGAAAAAACGCTTTTTATTTCGAGTTATTTGATTCGGGGCCTTTTTCGGCGCTGTTGGCATAGCTCTGTAGCATATATCGGACCCGGTTAGATTATATTTACAGCCCAGGAGGAGGAACCGAGACCGAGCCGTAGTCCTCCTTGCAATAATCGTTGTCGGATACTAATATGATTATAATTTTATGAACCATGCAATAGTTTTCGTCTCATTGGCAGTGGCCGTCGCCCCGATGCTGGCGCTGCTGTTTTTTATCTGGTGGGTCGACCGCTATGATAGAGAACCGCTTAAATACATTTTGGGAGCGTTCCTATGGGGCGGGTTCGGGGCTATAGCTCTCTCGATACTAGGGACAGAGGCCGGCATAAGGATCCTGGGCAACCTCGTTAACAACGCGGGGTTCGATTTCCCTGCAGTGATACTGGCTCCTTTCATAGAGGAATTTATGAAAGGGCTTGTGGTTTTCTTCCTCCTGAGCGTGAGTCAGTTCGAGAATGTTACGGACGGCCTCGTTTACGGTGCCGCTTCGGGTCTAGGTTTCGGAATGACCGAGAATTTCATGTACTTCACGCAGGTCGCGGGCGTTTCCCCCGGATTCGACTTGTTGAACCTGTTATTTGTAAGAAGCATGATGACGGCAAACATGCACTGCGCCGCGAGCGCCAGTTTCGGCGCCGGTATAAGCAGGCTGAAGGGTGGGGGTAAGGACGCATGGATATCTGTCGGCGTATTTTATTTGCTGGCGGTTTTCCTGCACGCTGCCTGGAATTTCCTCGTAACTTCGAGGATCGAGGCTTACTGGGGTATAGCTGTAATCATGCTGATTTTATACTTTGTTTTTCTATTCGTACTTTTTGTAAGGGGTTTACTGGGAGAGCGAAAACAGAGGCAGGCGGTCCTTGTGGAGGAGTTTGACTTGGGCGTGTTACCTCCCGAACATCGGAAAATATTGATGTCGTATTTCGCAATGAGGAGAAGGAGGTGGTTCCCCGATTACCTCAATAAAGATAAATACCTAGGGCTCGTGGGCAGGCTTGCTCTCCGGAAGGTGTCTTATAGCAGGTCGGACGGAAAACATAAGGCCGCGCTGCAGAAAGAAATTGTCGAGCTTAGGAACGAGCTCAAGAAGTTCACGGAATTGCTCGAGCAGCTGAAGCAGGAGAAAAGCCCCGCATAGATTAATTTCGATTACCGTTTCTACCGACGGTGCTTATAACAACATTCGAGTATTGCCGACGCGCCGGGATATGCCCTGCCTATTGTATAAATTTCCGCCCCCCTGTATCCTTAATTGGATAATAAATACACTGGCTTAACGATATCAAAAAAAATATGAGCATAAAGGATCTGAGTCCCCGGGAATTGGAAACATTCGTTACAGATATGGGCCTTGAGCCTTTTCGTGCCCGCCAGATCGGCAAATGGGTTTACAGGAAAGGGGCGGTTTCGTTCGATGAAATGACGGATTTATCCAAAGAGATGAGAGAGGTCATGAAAAGTGCTTTCTCCGTCGGAGATTCTATAGAGCTTTTGGAGGAGCAGATTTCAAAAGATGGAACGAAGAAGTATCTCTTTAAACTCCACGACGGAAACCAGATAGAAAGCGTGCTGATCCCTGATAAGGGGCGGCATACGCTCTGCATCTCTTCACAGGTGGGCTGCGCCCTCGGCTGCACGTTCTGTCTCACGGGCACGGTCGGCAGAATAAGAAACCTCGCTCCTTCCGAAATACTGGACCAGTTCCTCCTTGTGAACCGTTACAGCCTTGGCTCCGTCACCAATATCGTGTTCATGGGAATGGGAGAGCCGCTCGACAACCTGGAAAATCTCGTCAGGACGCTCGAAACGATGACGGACGAAAATTTTCTCGCCCTGTCACCGAAGCGGATAACGGTCTCGACTTCGGGTATCGTTCCAAAGATTAAGGAGCTGGGCGAGCGGGTCTCGGTGAATCTGGCGGTTTCCCTTAATGCTCCGCGTGATGAACTGAGAGACAAAATTATGCCTATAAATAAGAAGTATCCTATAAAGGACCTGATAAAGGCGAGTGTGAGGTTCCCAGTGCCTCCGAGAAAGCTTCTCATGTTCGAATACGTTCTATTGAGCCGGGTCAACGACTCCGACAGGGACGCCCATGACCTGGGACACCTTTTGAGCGGCATAAATTGTAAAGTTAACCTTATCCCGTTCAATGAAGCGGGGCCTCTGCCTTATAGATCCCCGAGCCGGGAAAGGGTATTGAGGTTTCAGGAAATCCTTATGTCCTTTGGTATCAATGTCAGGATTAGAAAGAGCCGCGGGTGCGATATACTGGGGGCCTGCGGTCAGCTGGCCGCTAAGTATCCGGTCAGGAAAGTAAAAAATGCGAAGATCAATGCGCAGGCGGTTTTGTAATATAAATTCAATGAGGATAGTGCGGTAATATGACAGGTTCGGAAATAAGAAGCCGGTTTCTCGAGTACTTTAGAGGGAAGGGTCATACGATTGTGAGGAGCTCCTCACTGATCCCCAAAAACGACCCGACTCTTCTTTTTACGAATGCCGGCATGGTTCAGTTCAAAGACGTTTTTCTCGGTCTCGAAAAGAGGGAATACAAGAGGGCTACGTCTTCACAGAAATGCGTCAGGGCTGGCGGAAAACATAACGACCTCGAGAACGTGGGCTACACGTCGAGGCACCATACGTTTTTCGAGATGCTCGGCAATTTTTCGTTCGGCGATTATTTCAAGAAGGAAGCCATAGAGTTCGGATGGGAGCTTATCGTGGACATATATAAGCTGCCTAAAGAAAAGCTCTGGGTTACGGTGTTTGAGCAGGACGACGAGACCGCCCGGCTCTGGCAAGAGGTTATCGGACTCCCCGGCGAGAGAATAGTCCGAATGGGGGAGAAGGATAATTTCTGGGCTATGGGTGATACCGGTCCCTGCGGGCCTAGCTCGGAGATAATTATCGATCAGGGGCAAGAGTTGGGCTGCGGTAAACCCGAGTGTGCAGTCGGCTGCGACTGCGACAGATACCTTGAGCTGTGGAACTTGGTGTTCATGCAGTATGACAGGGATAAGTCCGGCAGCCTGAATCCGTTGCCCAACCCTAGCATCGACACCGGCATGGGGCTCGAGAGGATAACTGCTGTACTCCAGGGTGTGAAGAGCAACTATGAAACCGATCTGTTGAGAGGAATCATTGCTAACGTAGAGGAAATAGCTATGAAACGGTATGGGGGATGACTCTTCGTCAGACGTTTCCATGAGGGCGATCGCGGACCATGCGCGCGCCGTAACGTTCCTGATTTCGGACGGTGTTTTTCCGTCGAACGAGGGCAGGGGTTACGTGCTGAGGAGAATACTGAGGCGCGCCGTACGCCACGCCAAGATGCTCGGCATCGAAGAGCCCTGCCTCTACAGGATAACGGGCAAGGTGAGGGACATCATGAGAGTCGCCTATCCGGAGCTCGACGAGAGGGTCGGATTTGTGTCGGACGTGGTCAGGAACGAAGAAGAAAGGTTTTTCGAAACGATAGACAGAGGGCTTGAGCTTCTTAATACAGAGATTGAGAGGAGGAGAAGGGAAAAGACGATACCCGGGGACGTGGTGTTTAAACTATACGACACGTTCGGTTTCCCGGTCGACCTGACACAGGACATTGCGCGCGAGTGGGGGCTTGCGATCGACTATGCTGGGTTCGATAAAGAAATGGAGAAGCAGCGTGAGAAGTCGAGGAAGGCCTGGAAAGGGTCTGGCGAAGAGGAGCTTGAGCCGATATATAAAGATTTCGTATCCGGGGGCCTGAACGTTAATTTCACTGGCTACGACAGAACCCGCGATACGGGACGGATAACCGCCATTATTAGGGAAGGGGTTCTTGTCGACATCGCACACGAGGGTGACAAAGTCGAAATCATCACTGACCGGACGCCGTTTTACGGTGAATCCGGCGGGCAGGTCGGCGACAGAGGGACAATAGAAGGAGAAGACGGGGTAGCCGAGGTCACGGATACGAAAAAGCCGCTCCCGAATATATTGGTTCATTACGCTCTCATCAAGAAAGGAGCGCTCTGGGTTGGGGACGAAGTTCAATTGAAAGTCAATGAAAAACTCAGGCACGGAGCGGAGACCCACCATTCTGCCACACATATACTTCATGCCGTATTGAGAGAAGTGCTGGGAACTCACGTAGGACAGGCGGGATCACTTGTGGCTCCGGGAAGGCTGAGGTTCGATTTCACACATCACTCGCAGGTCGATGAGAAGCAGCTGAAAAAGATAGAGGATATTATCAACGAGAGGATAAGGCGGGACGATAGGGTCATCACGGAACCCGATATACCTTATGATGAAGCTATAAAAAGGGGCGCTATGGCGTTCTTTCAGGAAAAGTACGGGGACAAGGTCAGGGTCGTGACTATCGGCGACTACAGCCGTGAGCTCTGCGGAGGGACTCATCTCGAGTCCTCGGGAGAGGCGGGGGTATTTAAAATAGTTTCGGAGTCTGCTTCCGCCGCGGGCGTAAGACGAATCGAGGCGGTTTCGGGAGAGTCCGCATGGAAATACATGAGGGGCGTAGAGGAGAAGCTGCAGGAGGCATCAAGGATACTGAGAGTGCCCGAATCGGACCTGATTGCAAGACTGGGCAAGCTCGTTGAAGAGAACGAGAGTATAAGGAAAGAGCTGGAGTCCATTAAGAGCAGGATGCTCAGTGAGAGGACCGGGGACATCATGGAAAACGTAAAGGAAATCAATGGACTTAACGTTCTCTCGGTAGAGATTCCCGAGGCCAATCCCGAGCAATTGAGGAAGGTCTGGGACGAAGTGAGAAATAAGCTCCGCACGGGAATAGCTGTGCTCGGCACCAGGGACGACGGGAAGGCGTATATTCTCGTCGGCGTTACGAACGATCTTCAGAAGAAATACCATTCGGGTAATATCGTGAAACAGATTGCGCCGATGATAGGAGGGAAGGGCGGGGGCAGGCCGGACATGGCTCAGGCCGGAGGAAGTAAACCGGAGAAACTGCGCGAGGCTCTTGAAAAGGTATTTGAAATAGTGAGCGAGGCTTGATTCGTGCTACCGATTATTTACTTATTCCTTTTTCTTCGAGTACGTTTTTTATCTTCTTGAGAGCGGCGCTTTCTATCTGCCTGACTCTTTCTCTTGAAATTTTGAACTTGCTGCCGAGCTCTTCAAGCGTCTGGGGATGATCCGTCAGGACCCGTTTCTCGATTATATATCGCTCTCTATCCTTGAGTGTTTTAAGTGCGACCGCCATTTTGCTCCTTACCCTCTCATCTTCCTCAGCCTTTGTGAGTATATCTTCCTGACTCGCCTCCCCGCCCGTAAGGAAGTCCATGTGGGAAGCGTCTCTCTCGTCCGTTAACTCTGCGTCGAGGGATAGGTCCTTACCGCCCATCCTCTGCTCCATTTCAATCACGGCCTCCTCGGGCACGTTGAGCTTTTCGGCGAGCTCTCTGTAATCTTCGGTGCTGAGATTGTCACCACCTTTTTCAAGCTCTTTTTTCGTCGAGCGGAGCTTGTAGAAGAGCTTCCTCTGGGCCTGTGTCGTTCCGACCTTGACCAGGCTCCAGCTCTTGATTATGTAGTTCTGGATATATGCCCGAATCCACCACACGGCGTAGGAGATAAGACGGTACCCTTTCGTCGGGTCGAACCCCTTCACAGCGTGCATGAGTCCGACATTCCCCTCCTGGATGATGTCCATGTTGTTAAATCCGTAGTTCTTATATTCGTTGGCCACTCGCACAACGAATTTGAGATTGGATGTGACGAGCTTCCTCGCGGCCTCGAGGTCGCCCTCGTTTTTATACTTCATCGCGAGACTATACTCTTCCTCACGGCTTAATACGGGATAATTACTTATTTCGGCGAGGTATTTGTGTAGAGATGTAGTATGAGCAGGGAGAAGGGTATTTGGGTGTTTCTTTCCTTTCTTTATTTCCGGTTCCTGAGACATATAGTTAAGTATATGAACTGAGAAGTATCAATTTAGTATACGTTTGCGGGGGATGCTAATCAACCGGCGATTTCTTCCGCGGTCATAACGTGCCGCGATTGTTATACATATAAAATTGTCCAAAATCTCTTGACTCGTAAGCTTCTAATGTATAGATTATTCTGCTTCAGTTTCGAGCTTATAAAATCGGTTCCGGCGTAGCTCAGCTGGCAGAGCGGGTGGCTGTTAACCACCATGTCGGGAGTTCGAATCTCTCCGCCGGAGCCAATTATTTCAATAGGTTACGTCATTTTTTAATTACTGCTTATTACCCGTGTCAGTGGATTTGTCAGTAACTGAGTCAGAAAAATGCTTGCAAAGAGACTCTACAGCATTAACTAATGAATCCTCCGGGTGTGTATATCTCATGGTAGTTTTCAAGTCTGCATGCCCTAGAATTTTACTTACGGCTACAATATTTCCGGTATTCTCAACCATCCTAGTAGCGGCTGTATGCCTCAGGTCGTGAAACCTCAATCCATCTATACCTGCATTCTTACATGCAAGGCTAAAAATTCTATGTAGTGCGTTAGTATTTGTAGGACTGTATGGCTGTCCAACCGGAGTTGGAAACACATATCCGCTATGCTGTGTTCTTAACTTCTGTTCAAGTAGCAACTTTTTCAAGATTGAGTTTATGGGAACCTTTCTAGGCTTTTTGCTTTTTGTTGTCTCTTTGCGGACAGTGATAGCATTATTCTCCAGGTCGACATCGTTCCAAGTTAGGGTTAGCATCTCCATTTTACGCATTCCCGTACTTAAGGCGGTTACTATTATAGGCACTATATGAGGCGGGCTGCTATTAATAAGCCGTTCTTCTTCATCGAATGAGAGTATCCTTTCTTGTTGATTATTAACTTTTAATAGGCCGGATTCACTTACGGGGTTTTCACCGAAAAACCTTTTCCATTTTTTAGCGAGATAAAAAAGATGCCTCAATACTTCCAACTCCTTATCAACGCTTGAGGGCTTCACAGTTTGAAGCCTCATTGATTTATAATCGTCTATATGCTTCGCAGTAATATCCGAAAGCTTCATCTTCCCAAAGACTTTATTGAAGCTTTTTAAATGAGCTTCGTCTTTTCGCCAGCTTCGTTTTTGTTTAACTTCCTTTTGGTATTCCAGATACTCTTTGGAGAAATCCGCCAGGGCAGGGATAACAGCTTCCAGCATATCGTATAGCCCAAGCTTTATCTGACTCTCCTTTTTCCGTAATATCTCCCTCGCCATAGTCTTAGTTATAAGGCTTCGCTTTCCGACCGATTCCCGCTTTAGCTTGCCGTCCGGCTTTCGATACTCAATTACCCATGAATCACCTCTTGAAAATACGCTTCCCATGTTTACTTACCTCCCCAATAGTTTTCTATTTCTTAACTTTCTCTTTCTGGATCTTCTCTTTTAAGACATCATTGTTAAATTGATTCTCAAACTTAAACAGATCTC
>JBIOKC010000052.1:0-12250 GCA_044451425.1 Thermodesulfobacteriota bacterium | reverse complement strand
GCTCTCTTCCGTCTGAGGAGCGTCTGAAGCCTTTAACTCGGGTTCGGCTTCAGCTGCCTCCGCTTGAGCAGTCTTAGGAGCCGTCTCCGCCTGAGATTCAAGTACTTGTTCTTCCGTTTTTACTTCCGGCTTCTCAGCAGCCGTCTCTTCCGTGGCTTTGTTTCCTTCTTCCGTCAGTCCCAGCTCTTCTGCTGATTCCTTTTTAGAACTCTTCGCTTTGGGCTTCCCTTCAGCCTGAGTATCTGTTGTCTTGGGCTGCTGTTTCTTGGCTGAAGTCTTGGCTTTCTTCTTCTTGGCTGGCTTATATTCCTCCTCCACGAGCTCTATAAGAGAAACGGGAGTGTTATCGCCTTTCCTGAAACCGAGTTTAATAATCCTCGTATAACCGCCCGGGCGGTCTTTGAACTTCGCCGCAATCTCATCGAATAACTTTTTCAGTACGCTCTTATCGCGTACGTATGCCGCGGCCTGCCTTCTTTTATGCAGGGTACCTTCCTTCGCAAGAGTTATAATTTTTTCAGCAATTCTTCTGAGATCCTTAGCCTTCATGTCGGTCGTCTTTATTCTGTCGAAACGGAATAAATCAGTAACCATATTGCGGAACATGGATTTTCTGTGCTTCGTAGTAACACCCAGCTTACGTCCCAATCTTTTGTGCCTCATTTTACGGTCTCCAATCCTGTACTCAAAAAGTTATTGAGAAGCTATCCTTTCGCTACGCTTTAATTTCTCACTGTTAAAAACTTCCTGGTCGATCTTGAGCCCGAGGCCAAGGCCAATCTCCGTGAGCCTCTCCTTGATTTCATAGAGCGAACGCTTGCCAAAATTCTCGAGATTAAGCAGGTCTTCTTCGGTTTTCTGCACCAAATCGCCCGCATACTCGACACCGGCCTTTCTCAAACAGTTGAGAGACCTCGCCGACAAGTCCAATTCTTCTATCGTATTGAAGAGAATTTCCTCGGTTCCCTTTATTTCCTGCTTGTCTTCGCTTTCAGGCACCTCGTCAACCTCGGCTTCATCGAAATTAACAAACACCGACAACTGGTGTTTTATTATTTTAGCTGCGAAAGCGAGGGCATCCTCGGGCAATATCGTGCCGTTTGTCCAAACCTCGAGAGTAAGCCTCTGGAAATCCGTACGTCTTCCTACCCTCGAATTGGTGATCGTATAATTTACCTTCCTGATTGGCGAAAACACCGCGTCTATCGGTATGACTCCGATCGTACCCTGAAGCTCGCCCCGTCTTTCGACGGGCTCGTAACCCCTTCCCATCTCAACTTTCATCTCTATCTCGAGCTTAGCGCCTTCGGAGAGGGTTGCTATGTGATGGTCGAGGTTCAGTATTTCGACGTTATGACCCGTGCTTATATCTCCGGCCTTGATATCGCATTCCCCGCGCCCGCTTACCCGGATGGTTTGCGGTTCGTACGCGTGCATCTTGAGCTCGAGGCCCTTCAGATTAAGAATTATCTCTGTAACGTCCTCTTTCACACCGGGAATCGATGTAAACTCATGCAGAACACCGTCGATCTTTATGGACGTAATTGCCGGCCCCTGAATAGAGGACAGCAGCACCCTTCTTAATGCATTGCCCAGTGTGACCCCGTATCCGCGTTCCAAAGGTTCGCATACGAACTTCTCATAAAACGGCGACGCGCTTTTCTCTTCCTTCTCTATTCTTTTAGGTTTAATGAGGTCTTGCCAATTTTTTTGAAAATCCTTCACCTTGTTCCCTCCGTTTTCGGAACTGAGCACTATTTACTGTAGTAACGCTATACCCTTGAATAAAATTCGACAATCAGCTGGTCCTCGACTGGGAATGTCACATCGTCCCTCATCGGAACCCTGAGCACGGACCCTTTATAGTTTTCTTCGTCGAGCTCAAGCCAATCGGGAACACCCCTTCTCGAATTGAATTCAAGGGCCTGATTGATTCTTTTAAGCTTTTTGCTTTTCTCCCTGATTTCAATCTTATCGCCTTCCTTGACCTGGTAAGAAGGTATGTTGACCACCTCGCCGTTGACCATAACATGCGCGTGGCTCACGAGCTGCCTCGCGTCGTTCCTCGAGCTGCCGAAGCAGAGGCGATAGATGACGTTATCCAGTCTTCTTTCAAGCATCGATATGAGAATCGAGCCCGTTACTCCCTTTAACCGGGCAGCTTTCTCGAAATATCCCCTGAACTGTTTTTCCCTGATACCGTACATCCTCTTCACTTTCTGCTTCTCTCTCAGTCTAAGACCGAATTCAGAGAATTTGCCGCGAAATTTGCCGTGTTCACCCGGAACCTGGTCCGGTCTTTTTTCGATTGCCGTTTTGCCGTTGTAGCTCCGCTCACCCTTGAGGAACAGGTTAACGCCCTCTCTTCTCGAAAGTCTGTCAGTAGGCCCGGTATATCTTCCCATTTACTGCTTAACCTCCTTTGAATGCACAACCAATATTTCCAATAAACAACCCCCTCTTCATACTCTTCTCCTACCCGGGGGCCTGCAGCCGTTATGCGGTATAGGCGTGACGTCCCTGATGAACGTAATTTTCAGACCCGAGGCCTGAAGAGACCTGATAGCGGGCTCCCGGCCCGGACCCGGTCCTTTCACATAAACCGATACGCTTTTCATTCCCACAGTCGCGGCTTTCTTTGCCGCATCCTCAGCCGCTATCTGTGCCGCGAAGGGGGTACCTTTTCTCGTCCCTTTGAACCCCTTCATGCCGCCGCTCGACCAGGCTATGACATTACCGTTGTTGTCGCTGATCGTAATTATAGTATTATTGAATGTTGCCTGAATATTAACTACTCCCTGCTCGACAAACTTTCTGGTTTTTTTCTTTCCGGTCTTTTTAGCCATGCCTAATCTCCAGACAATGTTATTTGGTCGCCTTCTTCTTTTTAGCAATAGCCGTACCGCGGGGGCCTTTTCTCGTCCTCGCGTTAGATTTTGTTTTCTGGCCGCGCACCGGGAGTCCCAGCCTGTGCCTCACGCCCCTGTAACAGCCTATTTCAATCAAACGTTTAATGTTAGACTGCACTTCCTGCCTCAATTCCCCTTCAACGGTGTATCTATTCTCCAGTATCTCTCTGATTACCGCTACCTCGTGATCAGTAAGATCCTTCGAATGCGTGTTTACATCGATCTGAGCTTCCTTTAGTATTTCTTTCGATAAGTGCCTGCCGATACCGTATATATAAGTCAGTCCGACCTCGATTCTCTTGTTAAGCGGTATATCGACTCCTGCTATCCTGGGCATATCGCTTCCCTCCTACCCTTGCTTTTGTTTATGTCTCTTATTCGAGCAAATAATCCTGACTACGCCCTTTCTTTTGATTATCCTGCACTTTTCACAGATCTTTTTTACCGATGCTCTGACTTTCACTTGCAGTCACCCCGCTAAAATCATTTTTTCAGTCTGTACGTTATTCTGCCTTTCGTAAGATCGTAGGGGGACAGCTCAAGCTTCACCTTGTCTCCCGTCAGGATACGTATGAAGCGTGTCCTCATCTTACCGGAGACATAAGCGAGAACTTCGTGGCCACCTTCGATTGCCACTCTGAACATTGCATTAGGCAGTGCTTCGATTACCGTACCCTCAAATTCTATTCTTTCTTCTTTTACCATATTTTATATTTATTGCGTAAGTACTAACGGCCCCTCTTCCGTAACCGCAACCGTATGCTCGAAATGAGCCGAGAGGGTACCGTCAGCGGTCACCGCTGTCCATCCGTCGCTCAGAATCTTCACATCCGGCCTCCCGACATTGACCATCGGCTCTATCGCAATCACCATGCCGAGCTTGAGCTTTATACCCTTACCCTGGCTACCGTTCTCGGGAACAAAATTCGGCACCTGCGGGTCTTCATGGAGCTTCCTTCCGATACCATGCCCTACAAATGACCTAACAATCGAAAACCCCTGTTCCTCAACGTAACTTTGAATGGCGCCTGAAATATCGAAGAGCCTGTTCTCGGGACGTGCCTCGGCTATCCCCCTCTTGAGGGATTCCTCAGTTACCTGAAGGAGCTTGAGCGCAAGCGAAGATACCTTCCCGACAGGCACCGTTATAGCGGAATCACCGTAATACCCATCCAGATTTACACCGAAATCGAGGCCGATTATATCGCCTTCCTTGAGTATTTTCCTCTTGGACGGAATTCCGTGCACCACCTCTTCGTTCACCGCAAAGCAGACAGATGCGGGATAGTTGGAATAGCCCTTGAACGCAGGTTTCGCGCCTTTTTTTATAGCGAGCTCTTCCGCGATCCTGTCGAGATCCCATGTAGATACACCGGGCGCTACGTTCTCCCTGAGCTTTTCCAAGGTCTCCACGACAATCCGTGCTGCAGTCCGCATCTTGTCAATTTCTTCCTTACTCTTTAAATAAATCATGCATTCAAGCCTTCTAACACCCCGTCTATCCTGCTGAACACCTCGTCTACGGTGCCTATTCCCTCGACCTCAAGTAATACTCCCTTATCGGCATAATAGGACTTTAAAGGCTCTGTCTGATTATGGTAGACATCGAGCCTGTTCCTTACAACATCTTCCGTATCATCCTTTCTACCTTCAATTTTCTGACGTTCTAATATTCTTTTAACTATTTCCTCGTCCCCAACTTCTATTGACACGACGGCGTCTATCGTCTTCCCTTCGGAATTCAGCATCTCGCTCAAGGCCTCGGCTTGGGGCACTGTGCGGGGGAAGCCGTCCAGCATAAATCCGCTCTGCGCGTCCTTTTCCGCGATCCTTTCCTTAATGATGCCGATAACCACACCATCCGGCACAAGCTCACCCTTATCCATATAGGACTTTGCCAATTTGCCGAGCCCCTTGCCGTTCTTCACGGCGGCCCTCAGCATATTGCCTGTCGAAATATGCGCTGTTCTATATTTATCCGTTATCTTGTTCGCCTGTGTGCCCTTCCCCGCTCCCGGGGGACCGAATAAAATCAACCTCATTTATTAACTCCGATCTCAAATGTTGTATCTCTTGGGCCCCTTCATCCCGCGCTTCCTGACAAAGCCTTCATAACTATGCGTAATCAGGAAGGATTCAACCTGCTGCACGAAATCTAGCGTTACACCTACAACGATCAGCAGAGATGTGCCACCGAAGCGGAACGGGAGATTGAAAGGCTCCCGCTGTAGGAAAGAAGGTATTACACAAATAAAAGCTACGTATATAGCACCAATAAAGGTAATTCTTCCCAGGATTTTGTCAATGTATTCGGCTGTCTTTTTACCCGGCCTTATTCCGGGTATAAACCCGCCGTTTTTTCTAAGATTATCCGCCAAATCGTCCGGGTTATATATTATCGCAGTGTAGAAATATGCGAAGAATATAATTAATGCCGCAAATATAATATTATAGATAATTATGTTTTTGAATAACAGGTCGGACATGTCCCTCAAGAACGGCACATTTATGAATGTGAGCACAGTCGCCGGAAATATGAGCAGGGAAGATGCGAATATCGGAGGTATTACACCGGCCGTATTCGTTTTAAGCGGCAGGTGAGAGGACTGTCCACCAAATACCTTTCTTCCCACGACCCTTCTCGGGTACTGCACCGGTATCTTGCGGTAAGACCTCTCGACGAAAACTATAAACCCCACGATAAACGCGAGCAGAATGAAAATAAGCCCCACTCCAAATACGGTCAGCTCACCCGTGCTAATGAGCCTTATTATGTTCCAGAAACCACTCGGCAGACCGACGATAATCGACCCCGCTATGATTAGGGATATTCCGTTCCCTATGCCCCGCTCGGTAATCTGCTCGCCGATCCACATGACAAAGAGAGAGCCCGCAGTAAGCGTAAGCACAGTCATGATCCTGAACGTCCATCCGGCTTCCTTGACTACCGCCGCACCCGAGCCAATACCCCCCTCAAGAGTGATAGCAAGCATAAAACCCTGTATAACGCAGATCAAAACCGTCCCGTAACGGGAGTACTGGTTTATCTTTCTCCTTCCGGCCTCCCCTTCCTTCTGCATAGCCTCGAGTGTCGGGAACGCCTTGACCAAAAGAGACATGATAATGGAAGAGGTGATGTAAGGCATTACACCGAGAGCAAATACGGACGCATGCTGGAGCGCGCCGCCTGAAAACATGTTTAAAATGTCGAAGATAGTGCCCTTTGTCTGCTCAAAAAGCTTTACTATCTGTTCGGGGTCTATACCCGGAATCGGGACAAAAACCCCGAGCCTGTACACAACTAGCATTGTCGCAGTGAATAGCAGACGCTTATTGAGCTCCGGGATTTTGGGAATAGCACCTATGTTTCTATTCATATGGTGTTCGCCTTACCGCCCTTTTCTTCAATTTTCACAGTGGCACCTTTACTGAAGGCGTCCGCATGAACGGTGACCGCCCGTTCTAGAGACCCGTTTCCCAAAATCTTTATAGGGTTCTTGCCCTTAACGAGACCGGACCTCACTAATTCTTCTCGAGTTACAACCTCTCCCTCGCCAAACTTGTTCAGATCGCTTACGTTTATTATGTCATATTTCACCGAGTTCTTGCTCGTGAAACCGCGTTTTGGGGACCTCATCTTAAGCGCGGTCTGACCACCCTCGAACCAGGCGGAAACCTTGCCGCCAGATCTGGCCTTCTGGCCTTTGTGTCCCTTTCCGCTCGTTTTTCCCGTACTCCCCGAACCCCTTCCAACTCTCTTTCTATTTTTTTTCGAACCCGGCTGGGGAGATAAGGTATTAAGCATTATAAACCTCATTATTCAACGATTTTGTTAACTCACCACTTGTTGATAAACTCAAGGGCAAGGTTAAACGATAAAGCGAAAACTTCAGTTCAATAAAGCCTTAGGTAGATCCAGCTCTCTTATGTCCTTACCCCTGACTTTCGCTACATCTTCGGGCATCCTCAATATCGAAAGCCCGTTGATAGCCGCCTTGACCACATTGAGCGGATTGGTCGATCCGACTACCTTCGAAAGGATGTCGTGGATACCCGCAAGCTCCACAACGGCCCTGACAGCGCCTCCGGCTATAACGCCCGTTCCGGGAGACGCCGGCTTCAGCATAACACTGCTTGAGACATGCTCCCCGAGCACTTCGTGAGGAATCGTCGTGCCCTGAATAGGCACCCTTATAAGGCTTTTCTTCGCTTTTTCGATCGCCTTGCGTATAGCGTCAGGCACTTCGTTAGACTTACCCAACCCCACGCCGACAATTCCCCCAGTATTACCTACTACCGCGAGCGCGGTAAAATGGAACCTCTTACCACCCTTGGTAACTTTGGCAACGCGTCTGATGTGAACGACTTTTTCTTTGAGCTCAAATTCGCTCGGATCAATCTTTTCTTTCTGCAAGAACACCTCCGTCATAAGACAAACGCATACCGGTATTGTCAGAATTCGAGACCGGCTTCTCTCACCGCGTCGGCAAAAGCCTTAATCCTTCCATGATAGGGGTAGCCTCCCCGGTCAAAACACACCCGCTTTATTCCATTCGAGACGCAGAGCTCCCCCATACGCTTCCCGACTATTTTTGCGGTATCCGCTTTTTTCCCCTTCTCCTTAACGAGCATCTCCCGTATCTCCGGCGTACGCGACGAGACAGATAATAGAGTATGTGACTTCAAATCATCTATAATCTGCGCATAAAAATGCTTCGCCGATTTAAAAACACAGAGCCTCGGTCTTTCCGCTGTCCCGGACAGATTCCTTCTGACCCTGACATGTCTGACATCCCTCTTGATCTTTCTGCTTACTATTCTCATTTTATCCCTTCGTCGCACCCGCCTTGCCCGGTTTAAGTTTCATTGTCTCTCTCGAATACCTTATACCCTTACCTTTATAAGAATCCGGCGGTCTAAGCTCCCTTATCCTCGCAGCCGTTTGTCCAATTACCTGCTTATCTATACCCTGAACAATGATCCTTGTACCCCTTTCCTCGACAACTGCCGAAACCCCATCCGGGAGTGAGAATTCGACGGGATTCGAGTAGCCGAGAGTGAATTTAAGCAGATCTTTTCCGAGGGCCTCCGCTTTGTATCCGACCCCGACGATCTCCAGTGTACGCGAAAAGCCTTCGCTGACACCGGTAACCATGTTCGAAATAACAGCTCTGGTGAGACCGTGAAGGGCCTTAACTCTCTTTTCGTCGTTACTGCGTTCGATGAGTATCTTCTGATCCTCAAGCTTAGCATCGATACCGTCCGGGATATCCCAGGAAAGCTTGCCTTTCCCACCTTCGATTTCCACTGTGTTTCTCCCGAGGCTAATCTTTACGCCGCTTGGAACTCTAATAGGTGTTCTACCGATTCGAGACATTCAAGTACCTCACAAAATTGAACAAATAAGCTCGCCGCCTATACCCTGACGACGCGCATCCGTGCCAGTCATTATCCCTTTGGACGTGGAAAGGATACAAATACCCAAGCCGCCTTTTATACGAGGGATTTCATCCTTTTGAACATACACCCTTCTGCTGGGCTTGCTTATTCTTTGTATATCCTTAATAACGCTCTCTCTACCGGGGGTATAAGCAATCGTGATGTTAATCAGCTTTTTTCCGCCTTCCTCTACCATCTTGGAATCCGCTATGAATCCCTGCTCTTTTAAAATTCTTGCTAATTCAACCTTTATTTTCGAAGAAGGCAGTACCGTAGACTTATGTCCCGCTATTATTGCGTTCCTAATTCTTGTTAACATGTCTGCTATTGGGTCTGTCATTTCCGTTATCGTCCCTCTTTCTGGAATCCATTAATATAAATCAAATATTCACCAGCTAGACTTCCTTACACCGGGGATCTTGCCGAAGCTCGAAAGACCCCTGAAACACAATCTGCACATATTGAATTTCCTCATGAACGCCCTCGGCCTGCCGCAGAGAGGACAGCGGTGCCTGCTCCTCACTTTGAACTTGGGTTCCCTAATAGATTTTTCCATAAGTGCTTTGCGCGTCATTAAACCCCTCTCCTTAATTAGCAATAAAAGGCATACCGAACTCTTTGAGGAGGCCCATGGCCTCTTCGTCGGTAGCCGCAGTCGTGACTATGCTTATATTCATACCTTTTACATGCTGTACCTTGCTGTAATCGATCTCGGGGAAAATGATCTGTTCCCTTAGCCCCAGGGTATAGTTGCCGCGGCCGTCGAAAGCCTTTGCGGACACGCCGCGAAAGTCCCTTACCCTCGGGAGCGCAAGATTAATGAGCCTGTCGAGAAATTCGTACATTTTGTTGCCGCGGAGAGTGACCGAACATCCTACTGGCACACCTTCCCTCAATTTGAAGCCCGCGATCGATTTCCTCGCCAGTCTCACTACCGGTCTTTGACCCGTAATTGTCGAAAGCTCCTCGACGGCTTCATCAATCACCTTCTTATCTTTACCGCCGTCGCTAAGCCGTCCCAAGCCCATGTTTATAATTATCTTCTCGACCTTGGGAATCTCCATGGAGTTCTTGTAGGAAAACTTTTCCCTCATAGACGGAACCACTTTACTCTTATAAAATTCTTTAAGCCTGGGAGTCATTATTTCTTAATCTCCTCTCCGCTCTTTTTACTGTATCTCACCTTCTCTCCGCTGCTCAGGACCTTGTGTCCGATACGGACGGGTTTCCTCTCGGAAGTGTCGTATAGCATCAAATTGGAGATATGTATTGGAGCTTCCTTCTCCACGATGCCGCCGGTGGGGTTCTTCTGAGACTGGCGCTCATGACGCTTAACGATGTTGAGCTTCTCCACAAGAGCAGCCTCCTTTTTGTGCAATACCTTTATCACCTTCCCGGTCTTGCCTTTTTCCTTCCCGGTTATAACGTAAACCGTATCGCCGGACTTGACGTTCAACTTCTTTCCTTTTTGAGTTCTTTTCATCTTCCCGGCACCCAATTTAAACCACCTCCGGCGCAAGAGAAATTATTTTCATAAAACCCTTGGTACGAAGCTCCCTGGCTATCGGACCGAAAACGCGCGTCCCTATGGGCTCGTTTTCTGTCGTAATAAGCACTGCCGCATTGTTGTCGAACCTGACGTACGATCCGTCGGCCCGCCTCTGCTCTTTCCTTGTTCTCACAACAACCGCCCTGTGTATAGTCCCTTTTTCAACCTTCGATTTTGGAATGGCTTCTTTAATAGACACTACTATTATGTCTCCAAGCCTCGCATACTTTCTACGCGTACCGCCTAGGACCTTGATACAGTAGAGCCTTTTGGCACCGGTGTTATCGGCGGATTCTAAAAACGTCGTCGAACTAATCACAACGAATTCCCTCCCAAATTCTCTCCGTCCGCTTCAACCTCCAGTCGAATGCCGTGCTCGAGAATCTTGCTGACCCTCCACCTTTTCGTCTTGCTGTACGGTCTCGTTTCGATTATCAGGACCTTATCGCCCACTTTGCACTGCTCGTTCTCGTCATGAGCCTTGAATTTGGTGTTTGTCTTGACCGCCTTTTTATATGTCGGGTCCTTCTTTATCTGAGTCACGTCGACAACGACCGTTTTGTTCATCTTATCGCTGACGACGGTCCCGATTTTCGTTTTATATTTCCCTCTCGGCATAAAACTAGCTTCTCCCTGTCGATATTTCTTTTTCTCTCAATACTGTCAGGAGACGGGCGAGGTCTTTTTTCAGTTTGCTCATTCTCGCCACATTCGTCGTCTGCTGAGTGCTTATCTGGAGCCTCAGATTGAAGATTTCTTCAGTTAACTCCGTCCTCTTCTTGTTTAGCTCGCTCTCGGTCAATTCTCTGATCTCGCTTGCCTTCATCCCAGTACCTCCACCTCGTGGCGAGACACGAGACGCGTTTTAACCGGAAGCTTGTGAGACGCAAGCCTGAAAGCCTCCTTTGCAAGATCGAGAGGAAGCCCGCTTATCTCGTATATCATCGTTCCTCGCCTGACAGGAGCTACGTAACTGTCAACGTCTCCCTTACCTTTTCCCATCCTGGTTTCCGCAGGCTTCTTGGTTATAGCCTTATGGGGGAAGACCCTTATCCAGAGCTTTGCTCCCCTCTTAACGTGGCGGGTTATTGCGATTCGTGCGGCCTCGATCTGCCTTGAGGTCAGCTTTCCGCCTTCCACCGACTGGAGTCCGTATTCGCCGAATGCCATAGCTGCTCCTTTCGTCGCCTTTCCCCTTATTCTCCCTTTATGGAGCTTTCTATATTTTGTACGCGCTGGCTGTAACATTTCCTATCACCGTCAAACTGCCTGTTTGTGTTTCCTCTCAAGCACTTCACCTTTAAAAATCCAGACCTTAATACCTATTATTCCGTATGTCGTTTTTGCTTCGGCGAAACCGTAATCTATATCGGCACGCAGAGTTGCAAGAGGAACCCTTCCTTCCCTGTACCATTCCTGCCTCGCAATTTCGGCCCCGCCCAGTCTGCCTGAGACCATAATCTTTATACCCAGGGCCCCTAACCTGAGGGCCGACGCTATCCCCCTCTTCATGGCGCGCCTGTAAGCAACCCGCCTTTCTAACTGGAGGGCTATGTTCTCTGCCACGAGCTGGGCGTCAATTTCTGGCCTCTTGACCTCGCGGATATCGAGATAAATATCCTTGCCTGTCATCCGGGCAAGCTTCTGGCGGAGCAATTCGATCTCCTGCCCCTTACGTCCGATTATCATGCCGGGTCGTGCGGCATTTATCACTATCCTGACTCTTTCCGAAGCGGCTCGCTCCAGTTCTATTTTTGAAATTGCAGCCTGATAAAAATCTTTTTTGATAAGATTCCTGATCTTTATATCCTCGTGGAGAAGATCGGTGTATTTCTGCCTCTCGGCAAACCACTTGGAATCCCAGCCTTTAGTAATTCCCAGTCTAAGCCCTATCGGGCATACTTTCTGACCCAATTTATAGCCCCCTCTCTTCAAGCACTATCGTAATATGGCTCATTCTCTTTTTCCTCGACGCGGCCCTTCCCATGGCGCGGGCTCGGATTCTTTTGAGCGTAGGCCCTTTGGACGCGTAGACTTCTTTTATATAAAGCGTTTCAGTATCGTTGTGCCCCTTCTCCGCGGCATTCGCCACCGCAGACTTTAGAAGCTTCGCGATATCGGGCGCTGATCTTCTGCGGAGCGAGGAGAGTATCGTGAAAGCCTTTTCAACACCGTTCCCCCTTATTAAATCCAGCACGGGGCTAAGCTTTTTGGGTGATGATCTGTAATATTTTTGTACGGCACTCGAAATCATTTTATTCCCTTTTTAATCCGATTTTGCTTTGGTTATTTTTGCCTTTTTATCGCCGGAATGTCCGGTAAACGTTCTCGTAGGGGAAAATTCGCCAAATTT
>JBIOKC010000051.1:0-12259 GCA_044451425.1 Thermodesulfobacteriota bacterium | reverse complement strand
TAAATTTAGAAACGGGGGAATATTAATATAATGCGCGGGCCTTTAAGATTTGTGGCGCTTTTTGCTCTTCTAACACTCATGCTCACCGGGTGCGAGGCAATTAAAGGTCTCTTCAACCCATTTCAGGGCAAGTGGAGAGCGGGAATGTTCGAGCTCGGGTTCGAGAGCGGCCATTCGTTCAACTTCAGGGTGGGGAGCACGATTTCTCTCAAACTGAACGGGGAATACAGCTATGACGAGCATAAGCTCGTATTGAAATTCGACGGCGGGAACGAAGTGACTTTCTCGTACGAGTTCAGCGATGATAAGAAGAAGCTGACGCTTGTCCCCGAGACCGATTTCGAATATATTAAGACGAAACTCGAATTCAAAAAAGAATAAATAATCAAAGGTTTATCGCAATTCCCCGAATTGATAATGATCTATGATTCAGCTCGATGATATTTCCCTTTCATACGGGTCGAGAGAGATTTTTAAAAGCCTCAGCTGGAGTATAAAAGACAACAGGAGGATAGGTCTCTTCGGACCAAACGGAGTCGGAAAGACTACACTCCTTAACGTAATCGCCGGTCTCACCGAGCCTGATTCGGGGACCGTGATATTTCCCCCCAATACTGTCGTAGGCTACCTCCCCCAGGAGTTGAGCGACACTTCGTCCGAGAGGACCGTTGTGGAAGAATGCCTCACCGCGTTCACTGAGATCCGGGCCCTCGAGCGGGAAATGGAAGCGGTCAGAGAGGAGCTCGGACGCTTGAGCGGTCGCGATCCGGGCGAGAGCGACAGGCTCCTGCGCAGGCTCGACGAGATTCAGAACGAATTGAATGCCAGGGGCTCGCATACGGTCAGGTATCAAACGGAGAAGATCCTTCTGGGGCTCGGGTTTGAAATCCGTGATCTGAACATGCCGCTCCGGACATTTTCAGGCGGGTGGAGAATGAGGGTAGCGCTCGCCAAGCTCCTGTTGGTAAAGCCCGACATACTTCTCCTCGACGAGCCCACCAACCACCTGGACATCGAGAGCATAGACTGGCTCGAGAACTACCTCGAGGATTTCAAAGGGGCCGTGATACTGGTATCGCACGACCGGTATTTCCTCGACCGTATGGTGGATACGATAGCCGAGCTGCACCTGGGTCGGATTATGGAGTATTCGGGCAATTATTCCTCTTATATCGTGGAGAGACGGGCGCGTCTCGAAATACATAAGTCGGCGTATGAGAACCAGCAGCGAAAAATCAGGGATACCGAACGTTTCATAGAGAGGTTCAGGTACAAGAACACGAAGGCTAAGCAGGTTCAGAGCCGAATAAAGGCGCTAGAGAAGCTGGAGAGGATACCTCCTCCCCCTTGTGACGATTCGGTCATTCATTTTAAATTCCCGGAGCCGGACCGCTCGGGAAAGACCGTGCTTGGGCTCTCGCGGTTCTCGAAAACATACCGGGATAAGGACTCGAGCGAGATAACCGTGTTTAAAGACGCCGGTCCTCTCACAGTATTGAGGGGGGACAAGATAGCGCTCGTCGGAAAGAACGGGGCAGGAAAGAGCACGCTCACGAGGATTCTGATCGGCACTGAACCGTTCGATGGGGAGAGAGAGGAAGGTTATAACGTCTCGGTTACTTTCTTCGCTCAGCATCTCGCTGATTCGCTCGACCCTTCTAATACGCTTGTAGATGAGCTGGAGTCGGGCTCCGGCGTGGGTCATGAGACCCGGATAAGAACTCTTCTCGGAGCGTTTCTTTTTTCGGAAGACGATGTCTATAAAAATATCGCAGTGCTCTCAGGAGGCGAAAAGAGCCGTGTGGCTCTCGCGAAAACGCTGCTTTCTCCTCGCAACCTCCTCGTACTCGACGAGCCCACGAACCATCTCGATATCCAGTCGAGGAACGTGCTCATCGAAGCGCTGAGACAGTATGAGGGAACGTTCATTGTCGTGAGCCACGACAGGCATTTTCTCGATCTAGTTGCAAATAAGATATGGTACGCGGAGAAGGGACGGATCGTTACCTATCCCGGCACGTATTCCGAGTTCAAGTATCATCAGGGCCTGAGAGAGACGCAGGCAGGCGGGAGCATACTCGGTGGCGACGGAGATGCGGCTCCGGCTAAATCCGGTAAAATCGGTGTGTACGAAAATAAAACCACTGAAATCAACGAAACCAGAAGACACGAAGCAGAGAGGCGTAACCGTCTTTACAGGGAGCTCAAGGAGCTCGGTATCGAGAATATGGAGAACTGGGAGGAGCTTTCTTTGAGGCAGCTTGAGACTGCTCTTCAAGGGCTTGAGCAGAGGATAAACAAAACCGAAAAGAGAATATCCGAAATGGAAGCCTTCCTTGCGGAACCCGGGAATTTCAGGGACAAAGGGCGTTCGGCCGAAGCGTCTTCGGAGTTCGGCCGCTTGAGTGAAGAATTACGGAGGTTATATGACAGGTGGGATAGAGTTTCCGCGTATCTGGAGAACAACAAGCCGGAATGAAGTTCCGCCCTTGCCCGTAAGCGTCGCCGGGGATATTTACATACGTCCGGGGCTACGTTAGTTCCGTATGCCGGCGGCCATGGCCTCGAGCCTTCTTATCCTTTCCTCCATAGGCGGATGGGTGCTGAACAACGAAGAGATGCCCCCGCCCGAGAGGGGGCTTGATATAAGCATATGGGAAGTACTGTCGGCGACCTGCTCGCTCACTTGTAGAGGTATCCTACCTGAAGCCGCTTCGAGTTTCCTCAGGGCATTCGCGAGCGATAACGGGTTCCCGGAAATCTCGGCTCCGCCCTCGTCTGCTGCGTATTCCCTAGTCCTTGAAATGGCAAGCCTGATTACGGTAGCTGCCAAAGGGGCCAGTATGGCCATGGCCAGAAGACCCAAAGGGTTTCCGCCCCTGTCTCTACTATCCCCGCCTCCTCCTCCTCCGAATATGGCCGCGAACTGGGCCATGTATGCGAGATACGTGATGGCCATCGCGATTGTAGCGGCTATCGATCCGATGAGAATGTCCCTGTGCTTAACGTGCGCGAGCTCATGAGAAAGCACCCCTTTTAACTCATCGCGGCTGAGCAATCTAAGGATACCTTGGGTTACCGCCACAGCGGCGTGATCCGGGTTCCTGCCGGTCGCAAACGCGTTCGGCTGTTCCTGAGGAGTGATGTACACCCTAGGCATAGGGAGTCCGGCTCTCTGAGTGAGGTCTTGAATATCGCTGTAGAGCTCCGGAGCGTCCTCGTATTTAACCTCCTCCGCTCCGTAAAGAGATAGTACTATCTTGTCGCTCCACCAGTAGCTTGCAAAGTTCATTACCATCGCGAATCCGAAGGCGATTACAAGGCCCTGCTTTCCGCCCAATGCTCCCCCTATCCACATTAGTATGGCGGAAAGAGCGACCAGCAGTATCAGACTTTTTAATGTGTTCATATTCTTGTCTCCGATGAATAAAACCGTTACTTTTCAGTTAGTTCCGTCTAACAATGAGGCGGTACTAATCTACTCACCCCTTCATTTGGGTGATATAATGAAAATAATGGTTAAATCCGGATTTTCAAGTGGAAAGTTAGGCATAGCACTTTAAGGAGAGTAACGGGAAAAGATGGATAAGGCTATGATGTGGCGCCTGGTAGGGGCTTTCATAAACGTAACCATCCTTTCGAGAGTGGCACATCTGATTCTCAAAAAATGGGTTACGGACTCCTATAGGAGATCGTATATCGTACTCTTCTCGGTAGCCCTGCTCGATTTCGCCGGCGTATGGGCGTTATACTGCGCACCTGTTACGGCTATATACGTCATGCTTTTTTATTATCTTCCCCTGCTGATAATGTGGTTTCTTAAAGACATTCTCGACGCTTCGAGGGAAAAGGGAAGGGCTCGGTGACGTATCGTGGAATGCGCCTTCGAAAGAAGGAAGAAGATAAACTCAATACTGGCAATTTACAGCGGTTTTCTGAATGAGCTCTCGGAAACCCTCGGACAGAAAAGTATCTTTAAGGATTATCCCGCTGTCAGGGAACGAGCGTTCAGGGTCATAGACGAAACTCTTAGCGAAGGCGAGCTGGACGCCTTACTTATGATCAAGGGGGAGCTAAGCGGCAGGTTTCCGGGTGTGAAGATGCGGATAAAGGAGCTTTTACGTAAGGAGATACTTGATTCGCTTCTCTCTGACAAAAAGTGAATTCACCGCATAACTGCGCTGACAGTATTACATCATTCGTTACGGCTCGCCTGCTTTGACATATCTTTTTTTGTTTACTAGAATTCTCAGTTGCTGAGTTTCAATCCACACATAGGGGGGAGCATGTGATGATAAAAGACGGTGTAGTAATGCGGACCGATTTCGAGGGGTTAAAGTCTCCGAGGAGAGGTAAGGTCAGGGATATTTACGATCTTGGCGACAAGCTCCTTATTGTTGCTACGGACCGTATTTCGGCATTCGACGTTGTGTTACCCGAGGGAATACCGGGAAAAGGTAGAGTGCTCAACCTGATATCTAAATACTGGTTCGATCAGACGAATGATATTGTAGAGAACCACCTCATTTCAACAGACGTGGATGATTACCCCGAGGTATTTCGGAAGTACGGCAATGTGCTTCAGGGGAGGAGCATGCTCGTTAAGAAGACGAGGCCCCTTCCGGTCGAATGTATCGTTAGGGGTTATATAACGGGCTCGGGATGGAAAGAATATAGGAAGAGTAAATCAGTCTGCGGAATACCGCTGCCTGAGGGGCTCGTGGAGTCCTCGAAGCTCGAAACCCCGATATTCACCCCCTCTACCAAGGCGGAAGAGGGCGCGCACGACGAGAATATCACGTTCGAGCGAGCGTCCGAGCTGGTGGGCCGGGAGCTTGCGGAGAAGCTGCGAGACTTGAGCATAGCGCTCTATTCGAGAGCAAGGGATATTGCGGAGAAAAAAGGGATAATTATCGCCGACACTAAATTCGAATTCGGTATCGATGAAGAAACAGGCAATCTGGTCCTGATAGATGAAGCTCTCACTCCGGATTCATCAAGGTTCTGGCCGAAGGATGAATACAAGCCCGGCGGTTCGCAGAAAAGCTTCGATAAGCAATTCGTCAGGGATTATCTGGAGTCTCTCAACTGGGATAAGAACCCGCCCGCTCCGTCTCTGCCTCGGGACGTGGTTCAAAAATCTTCTGAAAAATACCATGAAGCCCTGGAAAGACTTGCCGATTGAATTCGAACCGGTCCGCGGGAGCAATCGATTTATCGGGATATAAATCCGTCTTAACCTTGAAAGCTTATGAAGATTATAAGTGTATTGGGGTGTGGGTGGCTCGGACTTCCGCTCGCTGATTACCTCATTGAGAAGGGGTATCGGGTGAAGGGATCGACGACGACGCCGGGCGAGCTCGGCGTCATTGAGTCTCACGGCATCAAGCCCTTTTACCTGGTCCTGGATCCCGACCTCCGCGGCGACGGCATCGATGACTTCTTTAACTCCGATGTAATCTTTATCGGCTTTCCGCCCGAAAGGAGAGACGATATCGTCGAATACCATCAGGCTCAGATAAGCTCCCTGATTGCGAGGATTAGGTGCTCCCCTATAAACAAGGTCCTCTTCGTAAGCTCGACGTCCGTTTATCCGGAGCTCAATTGTGAGGTTTTCGAAGACGAACGAGCTCTGCCGGAGAAAGCGTCGGGAAAATCTCTTTTAGCCGTGGAGAATAGGCTGGGCGATTGCGCCGAATTCAAGACCACTGTAGTCAGATTCGGTGGACTGATAGGCTACGACCGTATGCCGGGCAGATTTCTGGCCGGGAAATCCGGTATATCCGGCGGAGAAGCCCCTGTGAACCTGATACACAGGGACGACTGCATTCGTATTATCCATAAGATTATCGAGCTCGATATTTGGGGTGAAATATTAAATGCGAGTGCCGACGAGCACCCGCACCGAAAGGAGTATTATATCGCCCAGGCGAGGAAGATGGGGTTGAAGCCGCCTAAGTTTAATGAGACGGGCAGGACGAGTTATAAGATTGTGAGGAGCGACAGGTTGAAAATGCTCCTCGGTTACGAATTCAAGTATCCCGATCCCTCGGGTATCGACGATGGATAATTATGAATACAATACGATTCCGTAAATCCCGGTGTTTGGATTTGGCTTTCGCTCTGTTATACTAATTATCTATAAAAATTACTAGAGATATCTACATAACACCACTCAGAAGTTGGGAAAAATATATAAGGCATCCAGAAGGGTTACCATCAATCTACCTTGCCCGTCTTTCCTTGTTTCAGGGCGCTCAATTCTTTATGCCGCAATTCCCCGCCTATAAAATTTGCTCGCTTAACCTGAACCTAGTATCTATAAATCACGGACCCAGTCCGGAAGGAGGAGAATCAACGGAAATATGCAGGAAACAATAAGTATCCCAAACGGCAATATAAGAGAGCTTGAATTCGGAGACAATAACCTCGCGAAGGAACTTTACGGGGAAAATAACGATAACCTGAAGGAAATCGAAAACCATTACGGTATAAGAATTCATTCCAGGGGAGGAAAGCTCAATCTCGAAGGGGATACTCCCAGAGTCGAGTCGGCTCAGAAGTTTTTACAAGAGATTTACGGTCTCCTTGAGAGGGGTTATACGCTTGATCCTTCCGATATCGAACTTGCGACCAGGATAGTGGATGAGGGGAAGATACGTCTTGAGGGCGTGTTCCTGGACACCGTCTGCGTATCTACCAGAAAAAAGATCATAGCGCCCAAGAGCATTGCTCAGAAGGTATATATAGAGGCGATAAGGAAACACGATATAGTATTCGGCATCGGTCCGGCCGGAACGGGCAAAACTTACCTGGCGATGGCTATGGCGGTATCCGCCTTCGTCAATAAGGAGGTCAACAGGATTGTGCTTACAAGGCCGGCCGTCGAAGCGGGGGAGAAGCTCGGGTTCCTGCCGGGCGACCTTACCCAGAAGGTCGATCCCTATTTGAGACCGCTTCTGGACGCGCTTTACGATATGATGGATTATGAAAAGTCATCACGTCTCCTGGAGAAGGGAGCCATAGAGATCGCTCCGCTCGCGTTTATGAGAGGGAGGACACTGAACGACGCCTTCATAATACTGGACGAAGCCCAGAACACGACATCCATGCAGATGAAGATGTTCCTTACGAGGATGGGATACAGTTCCAAAGCCGTCATTACCGGAGACACCACTCAGGTGGATCTCGCATCAAGCGAGAGGTCGGGTCTGCTCGAGGCCGAGATGCTTATGAAAAGGATCGAAGGGATTTCCTTCGTATATTTTTCTAAGAACGATGTCGTCAGGCATCCGCTCGTGAGGAAGATTATCGAAGCTTACGAGCAAAATTCATAAGGATTGTGGTATAATTTCTTAACTGATCGGCACTCCACCGGAGGCTCATTATGGGTAAGTTTATACGCGTTTTCTCGATAGCATTGCTATTTTCGCTTTGTGCGGCATGTTCCCATCAGTGGAGGGATCCCGACACTGCGCTTCCGGCTCAGAGTGTTAGTATCGCTGACATACTTGCGAGCCCCGAAGTTTACGACATGTCGGGGGTGATTGTAATCGGAAAGATATGGCACCCGAGGGTCGAGTCAACGACTGTGGACGAAAACGGCAAAAAGCAGGTCTACACATTGTTCACGGTAGCTGACAGGAATGGAATAGGTGTTGATGTGTATGTGAACGGCGAGCCGCCGGTGGCCGAGGGCGATTATATCAAAGTAGTAGGTTTATTCAAAAAGACATTTCAAAACCAGGGCTATTATTTCTATAACAGCATCGACGCGGTACGTTTGGAGAGCTGGAGCCCGAATCTGACTTACTGGCTCAGGGAACTCGAATTCGATTAGTTTTTGGCTTTATCGAAAAGGTGGGCGAGAAAAAGTATTTTTTCTCTCTCTGCTCCCAGGGACACGGCATAAATACCGACTCCGGTCAGTTCTTCAATCTTTGTAATGTAATCTCTCGCTTGAGGCGGCAGGTCGCAAAAATCTTTCGCGGCCGATATATCCTCCCCCCAGCCTTCCAATTCTATGTAGACCGGCTCGCAGTCCTTTAAGACATTGATGTTCGAAGGGAATCCGGGTAGTGTCACTCCGCCGTGACGGTACGCTACGCAGATCTTTATCTTGTCGAATCCCGACAGCACATCGAGCTTCGTTATCGCAAGAAGAGAAATTCCGTTAGTCATCGCCGCATATTTTAGTGCGACGCAGTCAAACCACCCGCACCGCCTTGATCTCCCAGTGGTGGAGCCGTACTCGCCGCCCGCTTCCCTCAGCTTCTCGCCAAGTTCTCCCGAGATTTCGGATGGGAACGGCCCTTCGCCGACCCTTGTTGTATAGGCTTTAGCTATTCCGAGTACTATGTCTATACTCGTGGGGCTTACTCCTGTGCCCGTGCATGCGCCGCCCGAGCTCGCGCTCGAAGAAGTGACGAAGGGGTAGGTGCCGAGGTCTATATCGAGAAGGGCTCCCTGAGCGCCTTCGAAAAGTACGCTCTTCCCTTCGGCAATGGATTTGTTAAGTAGAGTCGATACGTCGCACGCGAATGTACTGAGCTCCTTCCCGTACTCCCTGTACTCCTCGTATATACTGTCGAAACCAAGGGGCTTTCTTCCGAGTACGCGCTCGAGATACAGATTCCTCTCACTGAGCACGCTGCCTAGCCGCTCTCTGAGGGATTCGGGATCTATCAAGTCAGAGAACTTTATGCCCCTTCTCGCGGCCTTGTCCTCATATACGGGACCGATTCCCCTACCTGTGGTTCCTATCTTTCCGTTGCCGCCGGATGAGGACTCGCGTGCAACGTCGATCTCTATGTGGTAGGGCATTATTACATGCGCCCTGTCGCTTATTTTCAGGTTTCCGGAGTCGGCTCGGTAGCCGGCGGACCTGAGACTATTAAGCTCTTCAAGGAGAACTTTCGGGTCGATAACGACTCCATTTCCGATTACCGATATTTTCCCCTCGCGGAGGATGCCCGAGGGGATGTGGTGGAGTACGATTTTCTCCTTACCGATGACTATCGTGTGCCCCGCGTTAGTTCCGCCCTGGTAGCGGGCTATGATATCGACATTCTCCGAGATGAGATCGACTATCCGCCCCTTGCCCTCGTCTCCCCATTGAGCGCCGATAACTACTATATTGGGCATTTTCAGATACCCCCCTGGAGAAGCTCTTCGAGGTTCGAGAATTCTTTGCAGGCTCCTCTCCTTGATTCTATGAGCTTTAGCTTCCTCGGAGTCTCGAGGACTATCACTCCGTAGAAATTCGAAGCGCTGTTCTCCTTAATTCGCTCCTCCCTCTGTTTCGGATCGAGGTTGAGGTCCAGTACGACTTTGAATCCGCTCGACCTCAGCCATTCCGCGAGTCGTATGGCTTCCCGCCTCAGCCCTGATTTCTTCGGGATGACGACGAAGTGTATCTGATTATTCTCATGCTCTTTCCCGGATGTGCTCAGCAGCGACTCGACATCGATTGCGAAGCCCGTAGCGGGCGAGTCGTGTCCGTACTTACCCATCAGCTCGTCGTACCGTCCGCCTCTTACGAGCGAAGCCGGGATATCGCGCGAGAATATCTCGAAGGTTACGCCTGTGTAGTAATTGAATCCTCTTATCTCAGCCAGTTCTATGTTGATGTCGCACTCGGACTGATAATCGTCGATAACACCGAGCACGCTTTCAAGCTCGTTCACGTATTTTCTGATCGATTTGATTCTTTTTGCTTCAGTGAGAACGTCCCTTCCGCCGAATAGCTCGGGGAGGGTCAGAATAATGTCCTTAACGCTCTTCGGCGCCCGCGAACGAGCAATTGCTGCCGACAGCTCTTCCGTGTCTTTTTTTTTAAGAGCCTCTTCGATCTCATGTCTAAACTCCCCTGTCTTCGAAAGGAGGTATCTCAGGATTCCGGTATGGCCTATGTCGAGAACGAGGTTCTCTATCCCCGATTTTCCGAGGGACTTTATTCCCAGCGTAATTATCTCGGCATCTGCCTCGGGGGAGTGGAGTCCTACGAGCTCGCATCCCACCTGGAATATCTCCCGCTCCTTTCCGCTGCCTTTTTCCTCAAACCTCACCACCCTGCCGTTATAGCAAAGACGGAGCGGGGCGGTGTGATCTTTTAACTGAGTGGCTACGATCCTTCCGATCTGAGGGGTAATGTCCGGCCTCAAAGCGACTACTTCGCCCGAGGACGGGTCGACGAACTTCATTACTTTGTTCTTGAGTTCGTCTCCGAGTCCAATGGATAACGGGTCGAGGTATTCGAAAAGGGGAGTTATTACTCTTCTATAACCCCACCTCCCGAACTCTTCCAGCAGCCCTTCTTCTATTCTTCTGAGTTCTTCTGCTTTCTCGGGCGTGTAGTCTTTTACGCCCTGTGGAAGACTGAGACGGTTTATCATCTAAAGCTTGACCTGCGTCACGGAAATGATGTCCGGTAGACCGGATATTTGTTCTATTGCCTTTGCCGGTACAGGGGAGTCGACATTTGTGAAAACAATCGCCCTTCCGCCTATGGCTTCTCTGCCCAGATGGAGAAGCCCGATGTTGACTCCGTTATCCCCCAGTATAGAGCACATCGCCCCGATAAAGCCGGGCCTGTCGTTATTTTCGCTCACGAGTAGATAACCCTTAGGCACGACGTCTATTGTAACACCATTTATCCTGACGAATCTAGGCTCTTCTTTCCCGAATATAGTGCCCGATACGTGGCTATCCCCTCCTTCGGTCTTTACCTTCATCGATATCAGACTCGTGTAATCCTTAGTTTGCGAGGATTTCGATTCTACTACCTTTATACCCCTTTCCTCCGCTATCACGGGGGCGTTTACGTCGCTCACCACCACGTCCATCATCGGCGTCAGAAACCCTTTAAGCGCCGAAACGGTAATAGGTGCGGTGTCGAGCTCTGAAACCTCGCCGTCATATTCCATATGTATTTCCTTGACTCCGCCTTTGCATATCTGTCCCTGTAGGCTCCCCAGCTTTTCCGCGAGGTTAAGGTAGGGCTTCATCGTTTTGAGTACTTCAAGGCTTACCGAAGGCATATTTACAGCGTTCTTGACCACTCCGTTTTTTAGAAAATCCACAATCTGCTCGGCAATGGCAACTCCTACCTTTTTCTGGGCCTCTTCGGTGGAGGCGCCCAGGTGAGGCGTGAACACTACGTTGTCATCAAGAGTGAGCAGCGGATTCCCCTCTTCGGGCGGCTCGTTCACAAATACGTCGAACGCGGCTCCGGCTACCTTCCCGGATTTTATCGCTTCTGTGATGTCTTTTTCGTTTATCACTCCGCCCCTCGCGCAGTTTATGAGCACAACTCCGTTCTTCGTTTTTTCGAGCGTGTCCTTGTTTATGAGGTCTTGAGTTTCCGATGTGAGAGGGGTGTGTATGGTTATTACGTCCGACCTCTTTAGGAGTTCATCGAGGCTGACGAGCTCGACGCCGATCTTTTCCGCGGCTTCCTTGGAGAGGAAAGGGTCGTAGGCTATAACGTTCATTTTTAAACCGAGTGCCCTCTCAGCGACGAGTTTGCCGATATTCCCGAGCCCGATGCACCCGAGCGTTTTACCGTATATTTCGATACCTTTGAATTTACTCCTTTCCCATTTCCCGCTTTTGATAGATGCGTGCGCCTGAGGTATCTGCCTTGCGAGAGAAAGCATCAGCGTGATTGTGTGCTCGGCAGTCGTGATGGCGTTCGCTTCAGGGGTGTTCATCACGACTATGCCCTTTTTTGTTGCAGCCTCCACGTCCACGTTGTCGACGCCAATACCCGCCCTGCCTATTACACTCAGGTTTTTACCAGCTTCGACGAGGTCCGAGGTGAGCTTAGTTGCGCTCCTAATTATGATGGCATCGTAACCGCCTATGATGCTTGCCAATTCTTCCTTAGATGTACTCTTTCTTACATCGAGATCCAGTCCTTCGGCAGATTCTAGGATAGCGAGTCCTTCCTTGGACATACCGTCTGTGATCAATACTTTCAATTTTTCCTCCAAGAGCTGAAAAGGGATAAATTTTAACGGGATAACAATATATGCGAGCTATGATTTGTTGTCAATTTGACAGATGCTTCATAAGCCCGGCTCCGAGACTCGATCGGGGGCCGTTAATCCGGCTACCCTGAACACGATTCTCGAGTTGATCTGACAATTTCGTTTGTGAACCATCAGCGATTGAGTTAAGCTTTTGCCGCATCTATGGAAGAATCTAAAATGTCGTTTCTGGAACACCTGGCGGAATTAAGACGCAGGATACTCTGGTC
>JBIOKC010000050.1:0-12259 GCA_044451425.1 Thermodesulfobacteriota bacterium | reverse complement strand
GCCCTATATTCCATAATTGTTGAAATTTTATAAGTCCGATAATTAGTCTTATGTTAACTATAGTCGGCGTAGCGAATTCTTCGCCTCGCTATATCTGTACTTCGAGACCGATTTCAATTACTCGGTTGGGAGGGATTTTGAAGTGGGACATCGCCGGCAGCATGTTCTGGGACAAAAATGCGAAAATCTGCTTTCTGAGCCCGCTTAGCCCTCTCGGGTCTCGGACGACTATTGTCTCGCGGCCGAGAAAGAACGTTGTATCCTCAACGCTACAGTCGATCCCGTGATCCTTGAGGTGCATTTCCACATGGGCTATATCGGGCGTCTCCATAAAGCCATAATTGGCAATTACCCTTGTAAAGTTATAAGCAAGCTCTTCGACCCGTAATTTTTTGGGCCATGGCACCCGCGGGACTACTTCGGTATATATGGTTAGTATTATCATGCGTTCGTGAAAGACCTTGTTATGTTTGAAGTTTTGGAGCATCGTGCGGGGGACTCTATCATGGTTCTTCGACATGTAGATGGCCGTTCCAGGGACGCGCGGGACCGATTTGAGCCCAGGATCGGATAAAAACAGGTCAAACGATATCTCCTCCTTTCGAAACTGCTCGGCCAGCGCCCTTCTTCCCCTGGTCCACGTTATGACGATGAAATAGACCGCTATCGCTATCGTAAACGGGAACCAGCCGCCCTGACTAATCTTGACTATATTGGCTCCGAAGAACGCCAAATCGCCTACAAGAAAGAAGAAGGTAACGAAAAGGGCCAGAAAGACATTACATTTCCAGATAGAAACTGCGCATACGTACATAAGCAGCGTGGTTATGACCATCAGCGTGACTATAGCCGCTCCGTACGCGTTCGCGAGATTGTCGGATGAGCGAAAGATCAGCACAAGAAAAATAGTGCCCAGAAACATGAGCCAATTGACAAAAGGTATATATATCTGTCCCATCCGCTCGGGGGACGTATATATAACCTTGACGCGTGGCAAAAAGTCGAGCTGCAGGGCCTGGGTGGTGAGGGAAAACGCACCCGATATAACCGCCTGGGAGGCTATTATGGTCGCCATAGTCGCCAGCACTATAAGCGGATACAAACCCCACGAAGGCACGAGAAAATAAAACGAATTTTCAACGGCTTCGGGTCTCGCCAGAAGCAGCGCGCCCTGGCCGAAATAGTTAAGCATAAGGGCGGGCAGCACAAGTGCGAACCATGCGAGCTTGATCGGGAACCCTCCGAATTGCCCCATATCCGCGTAGAGGGCTTCTCCTCCTGTCACGACCAGGAACACAGCCCCCAGCGCAAAGAAACCGTGGTACTTATTAGCGATAAAAAACTTCGCCGCATAGAGCGGATTCATGGCTGCCGAAACTTCGGGTTGCTTAATAATCCACATACTCCCGAGAACAGCCAGGGCGAAAAACCATACAAGCATTAAAGGTCCGAATAACGAGCCCACGCGGCCTGTCCCCTTACTCTGATAAAAAAAGAAACCGACAATTATCACAAGAGTGATCGGGATCACGTAATCACGAAGAACAGGGGAGGCGACCTCGAGGCCCTCCACAGCGCTAAGCACCGAAATCGCCGGAGTCAGCATAGCGTCTCCGTAAAAGAGTGCCGCTCCGAAAATGCCGAGACCGAATACAAGCCTGCTGAATTTCCTAATCGCACCGTTAGTAGAGATGAGTAAAGCCAGAAGAGCGAGCACGCCTCCCTCGCCGTCGTTGTCCGCACGCATCACGTAGATCGCATATTTGAGCGAGATAACGATGATCAAAGACCAGAAGATGAGCGAGAGTATCCCAAGTATGTTATCATGGTTGGGCGAGAGTCCATACTTGGAAGAGAAGCATTCCCTGAACGCGTAGAGTGGACTCGTCCCTATATCACCGAAAACAATACCGAGAGCGATCAGAGCAAGAGCTACGTTCTTACTGGAAGGCGGTTTCAATTTTGCAAATTCTCCATCTACCCAGGTCCGGCCAATCTGTCTAAATCGCGTATCTATGATACTACAAAGACAGGAAACAACTAATTCTCAATTTCCATTTTCCAGCCGTCAAAATTTCCCGCGTTGTCGTTTTCATAAAATATTTTCTCGTCTACTGTCAAACGGGGGACGGACGTGATAGAATTAGGAAAAGGCTTCGCAAAAGGCAAACAACCGGTTACCGCATTCCCGTTTCGTCCTGCTTACGAAGCCTGTGGGGACCCAGATCAAATTTGCAGAACTGAATTAATGAGTAAGGCGGCTTCTCCGACGGCCGCGTTTGAGCTTCGCGTTCCATATAGCCGGCGCTCGGGGACTTTATTGTGCAAACGGAAAACGAAGGACTGCACCCTAAAAAAATTGTTTCTGAATATGGAGACCTGCTCGCCGTGATAAACGAGCGGGTTGATCCGGATCCGCTTAGAATTCTTCCGAACGCGCTTCCGGAGTCACTGCTGCCCTTTCCGCAGACGACGATAAGACATGCTCTCTCGATATATCTCCTGCACCAAAACTATATAGAGGAGCGAGACATAATAGAAGACGCTTATATGTTCCTCGACAACTTCATCCCGGACGATGAATACATACTATTCCGCTCCCTTCAGGTCTCGATGGGGACGAAGGAGCGTCTCGACTGCACCGAGTGGATAGGAAACTCGGACTTTTCGCACACGATGGTTCTCCTCCGTATGAGAACTAGGCGGATGAAGAAAAGGAAGAAGCACGCCGCTCAGGAGCTCAAATCTTTAAGACGCATCATAGGCATCCCGGACAAGGTATTTGCCCAGGACGACGAAGACGCTGAAGAGGCACTGGAGCTCGAGCTGAATCTGTAGGCGCAATCCGCCCCCCACTGCCCCACTGCCTATTTTCTTAATGAAGCTAAATTAACGCGCCTGGATAGTTTCCGGTTACCTCTCGGCTTCCGTGCTCCGCCAGACTCCCAACCCTCCCTTACAAAAAGAACCGAGGTAAGGAACGCATCTCAGCATGACAGAACAAAGAAAAAAGAAATTCCCCTCTTAATAAATCTTTAACAGCAGCGAAATATTTTCTTAACGATACTCTACTATTATGGCAGTTAATGCACCGGGGGGTGTATGCCGAGGTTCCGGGTCGGAGGAGCCCCCGCAAAATAATTTTGTTTAACACATTCATCCGGATGGAGGGAATACGGATGACCAGCTTCACTATGTCCGTAAAGGACAAACGCGGCGGGGAGAACTCTCACGCCACTCTGGACGAGCTCAGCTGGGAAAAGCTGTGGGAGGCGCTGAGGCTCTACGACGGGAACAGGCTGCGGAGGGAGGGGAAGAAGTTTTATATATTTTCTTCCAGGATCAAAGAGCCCGTTAATCCTCAGATTTAAGTCTGCGCCCTACCCCTTTTCCTTAACGAGGTCGGTACAACGTCCTTCGACGAGCTCATCCCGATCGAACTCTAAAGACGAGATTGCCGCGCTGCGCTCGCAATGACAAGGCAGGCAAGATTCGAGGATCCGATTCCATTTCTACAACGTCAAAACAATAAAAAAAGCAGGACTCCCTCGTATGAGGGAGCCCTGCCCTGATTGACTTCTTTATTTCCCAGCTTACTACACGGAACCGATAAATTAGCCCTGTGAGTACTGTGGAAGCAGGAAGCGGTGGCGCATCGTGTACTTGAAAGGAGTGGAGTAAAGAAGAGCTCCAAAATCCTTATTCGGGTCTCTATGCACAACCTTGGTCCAGATAGTCGATGCCGGCGGAATTATGAGATTAAATGTGAAGCTGATGATGCCCACTATCTCTTTAGCCGGAATCTGGCCGCCCATGTAGTCGAACGGTGTTCCGTTCAGGTACCAGGAGCGGATATCAGCACCGGTTGCGGTACGGATACTTGCCGGATTCAACTGGAAGCGGTGGCCTGTTCCGAATCCCGGGGGGAGCTCGGACGGAAGATAAGTAACCTCATGGGTACTCGTTGTTACGTCCGGTCTTGTGGTAATACGATAATTCATGCGGCCCCAGTCGGTCTTTCCATAAAACGTAGGTCTTACGGATAGAGGCTTATCGGAATAGCGACCATTTGCGGTGTGGAGGATATATCCACGGCGCTCCATTAAATGGTTGAAATAATTGTTATTCGTTCCATGCTCGAATCCTGCGATGTAGGCAGCTTTCTTCGGGAAGCCGAAGGGTTCCTTTCCTGCGAAAATCGGGGAGTCGTTGGAGAGATACATGTATGGATAGTATCCGGCTTTGTGGATCTTGCCGTCTCCGGAGTCTACTGTAGCGGAGAATGTTACGCCCATTTCCATGTATGGCCCAAGCATGGTGTTTCTGTGAATAACGTACCAGAACTCGATTACGTCATCTACGATCGTGATCGGTTCAGGTGTAACTGCTTTCATAGCCTTTAAATCCGCGCGCATAACATAAGCCATCCAGCGGCTTTCTGTATAGGTGAGCGGAATAATGTCGTAGTCAAACACAGGGTCAGCAACGCCCTGGCTGATGATGTGAATTCTATCTCTGTCTAATGGTAGTGGCGGTACTTCGCCCTCCGCCAACCACGGGTAACTATATTCATTTGCCTGTAAACCCATTGCAAATACCTCCTATAATTTTATCGTTGATCGTTTTCTTTACTCAATTGCTCAAAACACAAAAGCCTAATGCTTATGATCCCTGGCTAATCGGGAACTGCTGACGTAGTCCATACTTGTATGGAGTCGCGTATCCCCTGTAGCTGGCTGGACGCTCATAAGTTTCGGTCCAAAGAACTGCAGGAACCGGGATAATAAGGTCAAAAACGAACGAAATAAGACCAGTGATTTCCTGGATCTTGACTTCAGCGCCCATGTTATCAAACGGGGTCGCCTGTGCGAACCAGTTGATAGCATCGCTCGAAGCCGTACGCGTGTGCTCAGGCTTAATCTGGAAGCGATGTCCTTTAATGTTGAATGCAGGTGGTAACTCTGAAGGCAGATATGTAAGCTGCCACTCTGAGCTTGAAACATCCGGTCTGGTGACAACTTTCATATTGAATTTGCCCCAGTCTGTCTTTCCATAGAAGAACGGAGGTGTTACCTGCTTGTCATCAAACTTACCCGTTGCGCTGTGCAAAAGGTAACCATTACGGGTCATTGCAAAACCAAAGAAGTCGGTTCCCTTTTCTCCACCATGGGTGGTGATTCTGATGTATGACATCTTTTTCGGGAAACCGAGTACACGACCGGCGTCAACCGGTGCATCGCCGGTGAGGTACATATATGGATAGTAACCAGCTTTCCATACATTACCTTTCGGATCCTTATACGTAGCAGAAATAGTTACGCCGAACTCCAGGTATGGGCCCAACATCGTGTTCTTGTGCTCAACATACCAGTATTCGACCAAATCTGCGTTCTCTCCGTCCCAAACCGTAAGAGGCGGATTCGGGCAAAGACGCTGCCTGGTAGCCGCATCTACTCTTATAACAAAAGCAGACCAGCGGCTGTCAGTATAGGTAAGAGGGAGAACATCGATATCCCATAGCGGGTCCGACGGATTCGCTATGATCCACGTGTTTATGTCTCTCTCTATCGGAGGTGGTGGAACCTCCTTAGTGAGCTCCCAATACTTCAAAGGGACATTCAGATGACTTGGCATATTACTAACCTCCTTGATATAGATTTTTAAACCGGATTGTTACTAACCTCAAGAGTAGAAACGCAGATATCTACGATTCAAAACCCCATCGTATCTACTTATATCAAAGTCGATGGGGTCTTGTCAAGGGGTTTTGTTAAGAATCTGAAAAATTTTTAAGCCGCGGGCTTAATTCTACCGGCATGAAAATAATAAATTAAGGGGCTAAAGTATCTAAGGGTTAACGTTTTGAGTATTTATAACAGTATTTAAGCTGTCTTAGAAGGTCTTTGTGATTGTCTCCGTTGAAGTGCCATTCGCATTCCTTAAAAAATCAGTAAATATTCTCCTGTTTGGTGCTGTTAAATTTGCGCAGATGCCGCTTTGCCCGGTTACAGAAATTTTCAAATCCATTGATGTGGTTTTGTCAATAAGCGAACAGCTCCGAGTGGTTCATGCCCATGTGATGGAAGTCTGATACGTCCAGAGGGTTGTATGCCCTTAATGTATCATTGTAGACAATACTGTCGGGTTTTACCTTTTCTTCAATGATCCTCTGTCTTCTTATTGGGAATGATCGCGGTATAATCCTTGCCATTGAAGTAACTCTCGTCCGCTTCAATCTCTTCGGATAGTTCGTAGCTTGGCTGTTTGCTGGCAATCAGCTGGCGCAAACGCATGAAAAAGCGGATTACTGTATTTAGCTGGAATTTCAGCAGCTCCGCAGCTACGCCGCAGGCCGTTGTGCCCGCAACAAAATGCTCGATCGGCCTGCTTTGCTTTCTTGCAGTCAATCTGCTCTTGCATTGATACATCGTAGCCATTTTAGACCTCTTGGCAGGTCTTAGCTACTTTAGCCCCTAAATTAAATTTTATGCCGCTGACCCGCCCAGAATTTCAAGTACGACGGAGGAGAACTCGCCTGTTTTGTGGCTGACTACGAGCACGGCGTCTTCGTCGAAGGGTGTGGGTGTGAGGTTTAATATGACAAGCTTTGCGCCTCCGCAAAGCGCGATATCGGGCAGCGTATTGGCGGGCGAGACCTGAAGAGAGGAGCCCATCGTTATGAAGAGATCGGCTCCCTGCGCGAGCATGAGCGCCCTCTGCCAAGGGACGCGGGGGAGCAGTTCCCCGAAAAAGACGGCGTTCGGCTTGAGAACGCCGCCGCATTGCCGGCAGAGCGGAGGGTTTTTCCCGGAAACGACCCTCTCCATAACTTCTTCCATGGGCTCAAGCATGCTGCACTCAAGACAAACAGTCTGTCTCAGCGAGCCATGGAGTTCGTGGACCTCCTCCGAGCCCGCATCCTGGTGAAGACCGTCCACGTTTTGTGTAACTACACCCTTGAGCACCCCTCTCCTTTCGAGCTCTGCAAGCATTTTATGAGCGGGATTGGGCTTTGCCGACCTTCTGACCGGATAGAGCTCAAGCGCATAGTCGTAGTAGCGGTTGGGGGTCCTTCTGAAACCCTCGAGCGATACCAGGGACTGATCCATCTTTTCCCAGAGACCCGTGCCGGGGGAGCGGTAATCGGGGATGCCGGATTCGGTGCTTATACCTGCTCCGGTCAGGGCCGCCGCGTTTTTCGAAGACAGGATCAGTCGGACGAAAGCCTCCGCCTTTTCTTTTAAATCGTCCATATGCCGTGTGCTCGCAAATAAAAAGGGTTGAGAAATCACCCCCCTTAAGATTTTAGCTTAGCCTTCATAACAAAAGTACTGAAAACCCGAACTTCGCGGACCCGCCGCTGATTATCTGCCCAGGATGCTTACGACGCATGTTATTCCGTCCATAGCCGGCTGGGCTCCCCCCATAGTCTCGATAATGCCGACTTTGGCGTCTTTCTGCTGGCGCGCGCCTGCTTCTCCCCGGAGCTGCCACACTATCTCGGCCGTCTGAAGGAGGCCCGTCGCACCTACCGGGTGTCCTCTCGACAGAAGTCCGCCGCCCGGATTTACGGCTACTCCGCCGCTGTTCACCCAGGTGCTGCCGTCCTCTATGAGCCTGACACCCTCCCCTTTCCCGCAGAACCCGAGTGCTTCGTAAACTATCATCTCCGCTATTGAAAATGCGTCGTGAATCTCGGCCACGTCCATGTCATCGGGGCCGAGTCCGGCCATCTCGTATGCCATTTGTGAGGTCCTCGATACGTTTTCGGAAGGGTCGCACGTGAGGCCCTTAGGGCTCGAGTATTTCCCCGATTGGGCGACACAGCCGAGTACTTTTATGGGTGTTTTTGTCGCGAGTTTGTCGACTAGCTCCTCCGAGCATAGAACCGCTGCGGCCGCGGCGTCTCCCACGGGGCAGCACATATTTCTCGTGAGCGGATCCGCTATCATGGGCGAATCCAGCACCTCTTCCACGGTAATTTCTTTTCTGTACTGAGCTATAGGGTTCATGGATGCGTGCTTCCTGCTCTTCACCACAACCTTTGCGAGCTGCTCGGGCGTCACGCCGTACTCCATCATATACCTCTTAGCCCTCATCGCATATAGTCCCGGCATGCCCATGCCCAGAGACACCTCAATGTCGTCTTCTTCAAGGGGCAGCGGGCCGCCCGACATCACCCTGCTCAGATTCTCCACTCCGAGAGCGAGCGCAATGTCGTACTGCCCATAGGCGATGGTCCTCCAAGCTTCCCAGAGCGATAGCGTGCCGCTCCCGCAGGCGCCTTCGACGTTAATCGTGGGCTGCCCTACGAGCCCTATTTCCTTAAGGGCCCTCTGACCCACGCCCATGCCCTGATACACATGGCCGCAAAAAGCAATCTCTATCTTTCTCGGGTGAATCCCTGCATCTTTTATGGCGGCCCAGGACGCCTCGCTCCCCAGCACATGAGCCGCTTTATCCGGGAATCTGCCGCAGGCGGTCGTTCCCACACCAAGAATATATACGTCTCTCATTTTCAAACCTCCTCGGGATATGCATACTCTATTTTAAAAATTTTGATTAATAAAGGCAAGGGAAATATATCTGAGGATAGTGGGACTAAAACAAAAAAGGAACCTATCCGCTAATCGAATAGGTTCCTTTCGTTTTTATTCTTAAGACTATTCTAAACTCTATCAGAAACGCTCACTTAGCCAGCGACGCCGTATAAGCGGCAACCGGTGTCCATTTCCCAGTAAGAATCAGCATTCCAGGAATTAACAGCGTTACAATCGACTCGATAATGAAGAGCCATGCTACTGCGGGAGCCAGAGCCTTTCCCATAGAAAAAACGAGCCAAACAAGTAAGGTGAGAAGCGCCCATGCCCAGCAGAATATAGCATAGAATTTAAACCCCGGAATAACCGCATCAAGACCCCAGAAGAAGTAGCCGTACCAGATAAACACTACGGTTCCGAAAAGACAGAACCACCCTAAGCCTTTTGCGTCATATCCGTGAATGAATATCCCGGCAGCCATGATATAAATCAGAGCGAAGACCGAAACTAAAGCGGTAGCGGCAGTTTGCCCAGCCGCGTGCAGCTGCCATGCTGCTATTAAAATCAATATAGCTACAGCAAGATTTAAAACTCCGACCTCTTTGGCCCCTGTCTTACCCAAAACGGTCATGCCGTTACAGAAAAACACGAAACCCACAAGCAACAAAACGTAACCGAGTAATAGATCTACTACCATATCTCTCCATACCTCCTTATGTTATTTGTGTTTTTGTGGATTTTCCACCTTCCACAGAGGTTACTAGAACCATATGGAATGGTTTTTATCACATTTGGCGTATCCGTGTCAAGATACTTTTTTAGAGCGTCCCTAAAAATGTTTCGTAAGAATCTTATCTTAGAAAAAATATCTAATTATCCATGTGGGTTGGCACTGTGCCATACGGCACAGTGGGGGGGGATTTTCAGCGGGTCGTTGACGGGTATGCGCAGATTGCTTGATTAGGCGTTTTCTTTCCTCTGAACGAGGATTACCCACTTTCCTTTCTGGACGACTTCACCGCCTTGATTGTGGGCATTGACTTCGAAGATTAGAAAGCCCATATTGGGACGTTTGTGCTCTCTTTTTTCGACCAGCTTCCTGGTTATGTGAATGGTGTCTCCGAATTTGACGGCCCCGGAGAACCTCCAGTCTTCGAGTCCCATAAAAGCGATCGTTGCAAGGCGCGGCATCGTAAACCAGAGACCCGACGCCACCGAAAGAACGCAGAGCCCGTGCGCGACTCTTGTCTTAAACACGGTGTTTTTTGCAAACTCCTCGTCTATATGCATGTTATTAAAGTCTCCGGAGAGCCCCGCAAAGCTCACAACGTCGGTTTCGGTAATTGTTCTGCCCGTGCTCTTGTGCTCAGCCCCTTCATCGAGGTCTTCATAAAAGAGTCGAGTATCTTCCTGTGCCATAGTCGAGTCTCCTTTCGCCTGAAAATATCATGGGGCGCAACGCCCGGAGCGGAAGCGAAACTGAGGCGTTTAACGCTTCGCTCAGCGCCGACATTTTATTTCACTGGTTTGAATTTCGGCAGCGTCACTTCATCGGTGACATCGTCGAACACAACCTCCACATCCATCCCTATGTAGACGTCCCTGGGATCGCAGTCAACGATATTAGTCATCATCTTTACCCCCTCCGGGGTCTCAACGAGCGCGACTACGTAAGGAGGGTCGTTCTTATATGCCTTGGTAGGCCCCATGTGATGTATCGCATAGGTCCACACCTTTGCCTTCCCGCTGGCCTTGACCCACTCTAAGTCCTCCGACATGTCCTCGCCCGGGGACAGCGCACGGGGATAAAAGAAAAACTCACCCGTAACCTTCGACCTTGGCAGGACTAACTCATGCTTTTTGCATGCGTCCCAGTAGGGTTTGGTCTCGGGACGGAACTCGGGAAGCGGTTTTTCGTATACTTTATTTTCTGCCATTTTCTTAAAATTCTCCTTTTTTTAAAGTGGTTCCTTCCCCAGGACTACGGTGCTGTGGGCGGAAACAATACCGCCGTTCCCGTGGACAAGGGCTACTTCTGCGTCTTTTACCTGTCTCGGACCGGCAGCCGCCCCCCTCAGCTGGATGGTCGCCTCCACCACATGGTGCATCGCGCCCAGGTGGGCCTGGGACAGGAGACCGCCGTGGGTGTTAACGGGAAGGTCCTTACCTATTTCCATGCGTCCCTCAAGCGCAAAGGGACCGCCCTCCCCTTTCGGGACAAAGCCTAACCCTTCGAACTCAAGAAGCACGGTTATGGTGAAACAGTCGTAGAGGAATGCAACGTCTATGTCTTTGGGGCCTATGCCGGCCGTCTGGAAGGCTCTCTGGCCGGAGCTTTCGATCGCATTGTAGATTTGATTCAGGTCGCGGAGCGTAGTGAGGTACTGATGCGAATACCCCTGACCCATTCCCCAGAGGTAGGCGAGTGGATTCTTGATCCCCAATTCTTTTGCCTTGGCTTCGGTGGTAATGATGAATGCGGCGCCGCCGTCCGAGATAATGGAGCAGTCGTACTTGGTGAGGGGCTCGGCGATTACGCGGGAGTTAATAACGTCTTCCACGGTCAAGGGCTCTTTGTTCATAGCGTTCTCTTTGAGAGCGGCGTGCTTGCGCATGGTCACGGCCACTGCGGCCAGGTGCTCGCGTGTGGCGCCGAAGTCGTGGAGGTACCTCTGAGCGGCAAGCGCATATCCTCCGGGGGTCGTAAGACCGTAGGGGAATTCAAACTCGGCGTGACACATCTCTCTGATGAGCGCGACCATGCCGGATGACGATATTCCGGAGAGCGTGTTGTCGCCTCTTACGCAGAGGACAACTTCCGCCTGCCCTGACGCAATCGCCATCGCTGCCTCCGCCACCATCCACACTGCGGTTGCCCCTCCAACGGCGATCGACGAAAAGAACCTGGGCTTAAGACCGAAGTAATCCGCGAAAGTGGTGCAATGCATGAAAGTATGCTCTACAAGAGAAAATGCGGTCACGAGTCCGTCGACGTCGGATTTCTTAATGCCTGCGTCCTCGATTGCCAGCTTCGAAGCAAGCGAGAGGAAATGAAACGAGCTCTTGTCGGGAATTTTCCCCTGCTCCGTTTCGCCAACGCCCGCGATGACGATTTTATTTTTCTTGAGCATCTTTCTGGCTTCTTTTGTACCCGGGATGCTGGTTGCCATTTTTTCTTCCCCCTGACTTAATTTTAGTGGAAAATTATATTAAATAGACCTCAATAAAAGTCAACCGTAGGAAAAGCCCTATCCGCAGAGTCGATATCACGCGCAGAAGCGCGTTTATTCTGCAGTTTTTTATATCACGCTTATATATTTGCTGTCAATATTTAGAGAGTGCTGAAAATAAATGGATTCTATTTTCTTGTCTTACCAGTGGCATCGTTTATCACGAGATTCGAAACGAGGTCGCAGAGTATTTTTGTAAAAACGTTTCTCGCTTTTTCGGCATCACGGGGGAGATTACTATAAGGGAAACTTTTCCTCGCCTGTCTGGCTATCTTTACTGGATCAACCGGCTCCGTCTTCCCCTCCAATTCCATCACCCTGTTAACGACCATGTCCTTACACGCTCTATATGCCCCATCTTCCACGATTTCATCGATCGGTTTTATGTCGATGAGATTATCGTAAAGTTCGAATATCCTTCTTCTAAAAATGCCCTCTCTAAAATATTTACTAACCCTTTTTTTCTCGTCTTCGATAGTAATTTTATCG
>JBIOKC010000049.1:0-12378 GCA_044451425.1 Thermodesulfobacteriota bacterium | reverse complement strand
GCCTCTAGTAACCTTAAGTGATCCCTCAATTGGAACGCGCGATAGCGTTTCCAGTGTTCTGGGAAGTTTAGACGCGGGTCAGTTCATTGTTCAGTATAGGGCATTTGGAGGTAAGGTAGGCACTCAGATTATCACAGCCAAGATTCAGCTCCAGATTCCACCCGAACTCTCTGCTTTTTGTCCGATGATTTCTGATAAGGACGGACTTATCGAGGTGGTGGTAGTAATAACCCAAACACAATCTTAATTCAAAAATTATTCTCACACTAGGGGATTAAATCTTCTATAATGAGTTAAGACTGTTACGATCCATAACTGTATGGTAACTCTAAGGTTATTGATGTAATTTTTATGACTTCCCTGCGGATTCCGAGCCTATGTCATGTCACTTCGAGTGATCCCAATGGATGAGAGCCTCGGATTATTCTTTCGTCATTCCAATACGCTTATTTGACTATAGCTAAGGCTTTTTGTTTACTATTAACTTGAAGTTATATTTTATACCGGTTGGTGAGAAATCAAGCCGCTCGAAGATAATCGTATCATAAAGCTTGGGGAGACTAATAAATTTTGAGGCGCAGTATGCGTGAATACTTGGTATATTAGGAAGGTGCAAATGGTGATCTGCTTTGTAAGAGGTGCGCTTTATTAAAAATATGGCTGAAATTTAACAAGGATAAGGTTAATCCACATGGGTCAGGATTCGAGAATAAGGATTTTAATCGGGAAGGCGGGCCTCGACGGTCACGACAGGGGCGTGAAGATTGTGGCGAGAGCCTTGCGGGACGCGGGGTTCGAAGTCATCTATACGGGGCTCCATAATACGCCCGAGGCTATAGTTGAGACGGCACTCCAGGAAGATGTGGACGCGATCGGTCTCAGTATCCTCTCGGGAGCGCACAATTATATTTTCCCGGAGGTCGTGCGTCTTTTGAAAGAAAGGGGTATGGGTGACGTAGCCGTATTCGGCGGAGGGATTATTCCCAAGGAGGATATCGAATCCCTGAAGCGGAAAGGGGTCAAGGCGGTATTCGAGCCGGGCGCTTCTACGGATGAAATCATAGATTGGGTGAAGGCGAATATCGTGCCGAGAACATTATAGGGTCCGATTATGAAGTGCATCAGCTGCGGTAACAGGAAAGCAAAAAGATATTGTCCAGCGCTCAGGGCGTCGATATGTCCTGTGTGCTGCGGTGAGAAGAGGGGCGTCGAGATCAATTGTCCGCTCGACTGTGTCTACTATGTCGAGGGGCAAAAGCAGCAGCAGCTGAAGGTCATGTATCAGAGGCTCCGGAAGGAAGGAGCGGTCAGCTACGTGCGGCGGGCGGAGTTGTATAACCGGAACCCGGAGGTCTTCGCGAAGATCGAAAAGATTTTCGCGCACGCATTCCGCGTCAACAGCAAGCTCAGGAACGAGGACGTTGTGTCGGCCCTCGGGCTCGTTAAAAGCACGCTCGATACCGAGAAAAAAGGTCTCATTTATCAGCATCAGAGTGAAAACAGCTTTGCGAATGAACTCTCGACAAGGCTCCTCATAGCCCTGACCGATTTGAAAGACAGTCCCGAGATAAAGGAAGACAGGGTAACTATCGACTTTGCGTCGAGCGTGATAGAGGAGTTTTTAAAAGAGGCAAGGTTTTTTTCGGAACACGATTCCAACCCCCGGAGTTATCTCATTCACATTCTGCGATATCACCCGGCGGAAGAGCCAACACCAGCAAGACAAAGCGAGCTTATAATTACTCCGTAACTATAGTACGTGCGATACTATGGGGAATAAGGTTATTCGTTATCGTTACCGGCTGGCACAGTGTTTATCAAAGCCGATATAATCAGTGCGATTACGGCTACGATGGAAAGGATCTTAAAATAGGCTTGCCAGTTAAGTATTAATCCAAGATAAAAACCGGTACCGACAAAGCAAAATACTATTAACAATATCAGTATGGCGCCGGGTATGTTTTTTCTAAGCATCTGAAATCAATACTCCTTAATCATTATATATTTTCTGCCGTGGCAATAATATTATCTGAATTTGAATCCATATTCAACTCTACTGGCGCCGGGGTCCGAACATGAACCTCGACATGCTATCGTCCCTTCCTGGTTTGAACTTAAACTATAAACTATGTAACATTAGAGCATATGTTCTACTCTTTACGGACGTGACCCTCTTTGTCCTTAATAACGAATTTAAAAAAACATTCCCTGAATGGTGACCTATAATTTCCACTAATTTATCGTTAAAAACACCTAAACCAAAAGAGATTTTAAAGCTTTTAAGTAATTCGTCTCGTCGCCCCATGAGGTCGAAGGAGATTTCGAGGCGTCTGGGTGTTCCCAAAGAGGGAAAACTGATGCTGAAGAATATTCTTCGGAATATGGTCAGGGATGGCAAAATAGGCAGGACGAAAGACGGGTACATAGTATCCGGGAAGAAGGAAACGCTGGTGCCTAAAAGCGACACGGTACAGACGAGCGCCCTTATCAAGGGGATGGTTAAGGGCGGTAAGATTCTCGGGAAGTTCGTCAAAACCGGTAAGACCGGCAAGATCATACCTAAAGACGAGAAGATACCTCATATCCCGCTTCAGGCAGCCGAGATAAAGAATTTGAGGAATTACAGTCTCGTCGTTTTCGAAATCAGCAGCGGTGTTAGCATGAGCCGCAAGTTAAGGGGCCGCATCGTTGATGTGCTCGGGAGAGCGGGGGACCTGGAAGTCGAGAAGACCGGCTTGCTCGTGGAATACGACCTCTCTGAGAAATTCCCTTCCGATGTTATGAGAGAGATTGAAGTGATCCATGATGAAATACCCCAAAGCGAGATAAAGAAAAGGGTGGATTTGAGGGACGAAATCATTTTCACGATCGATAACGACGACGCCAAGGATTTCGACGATGCGGTCGGGATCACAAAGACGGACTTCGGCTACAGACTTCTTGTCTCAATCGCTGATGTCTCTTACTATGTCCGACTGGGGAGCGCGTTGGATAACCAGGCGCTTGAGAGGGGCACGAGCATATATATGCCTCACATGGTCGTCCCTATGCTGCCCGAAAAACTATCAAACGGCCTTTGCAGCCTCGTACCATATCAGGACAGGCTGACCAAGACAACGGAGATTGATTTTAACGGTAAAGGGGAGATGGTGAGCAACAGGATTTACAACAGCGTGATTAAGAGCGCAGCCCGTCTTACGTACTCGAAAGTAGCTGAGAGGCTTGGGGGCTACGACCTTGTACCCCTTGAGGAAAAGCAGATAACCGAAAAGCTGTTCATAATGAAAGAGCTCTACGAGCATATCAGGGCTAGGAGAATCGAGAAAGGAGAGCTCAATTTCGATATTCCCGAACCCAACCTCATAAGGGATGAGCTTGGCAGGACCGTGGATGTGGTAAGGACTCAGAGGAATCTGGCTCACTGTTTGATCGAAGAGTTCATGATTGCGTCTAATAATGCGGTCGCCAAATACACTTGTCAGTCGAGGGTGCCGTCCATGTACAGGATACATGAGAACCCCGACGAGGAATCCGTGATGGAGCTATCGGAGGGTCTCAGGAAACTCGGCTATGCTCTGCCGCAGGATGGAAAAATCGATACGCTCGACTTTCAGCGGATCATTAATAAGAGCAGGGGGAAGCCGAATGAGATCGCCGTCAACATGCTTATACTCCGTTCGTTAAAAAGGGCTATATACTCGACACAGGAAGAGGGTCATTTCGGGCTGGCATTAGAGCACTATACCCATTTCACGTCGCCAATCAGGCGATACCCCGATTTAATCGTCCATAGGATCATAAATTCCTTGCTCAAGAACGGCGCGCAACCTTATGATAAAGAATCTCTCGACTGGATCGCCGACCATTCGTCAAAGAGGGAGAGGACCGCGGATGAAGTCGAAAGGCAAGCCATTAATCTCGAGAGAGCGCATCTGATGAAGTCCTATATAGGGCAAGAGTTCGAAGGGGTTGTGCTCAGCGTACTGCCCTTCGGTATGTTTGTCGAGGTCAAGGAGGTTTTCGTGGAGGGCCTGGTGCCGAGAGACAGTATTCAGAACTGGAGGAAACGCTGGTTTGATATAGGTCAGACTGTGAGGGTAAAAGTCACCGCGGCGGACGTCGAGAAGAGAAGGATTACTCTCAATCTCACGTCCTGAGAAAACTGTAGTCGTTTATTTCAGGATCCGATAATAATCTATAGAACGTGTTTGGGTTTCCGGGTTCTTCCTGACTTGGATTCCCGGTCTATATCTCCACCTTGAAAAGTCCTTTCAGGGCGAATCCGAAGACAATAGATAGGGTGAAAACGGCTACAAGCCAGTGGACGTGCCATTTGAAAACTCCGACCGATCCCGCAGGATAATTGATTCTAATCTCCTCCGCCTGAGAGTTTTCGGGCAGGGGTTCTTGGGCCGGGTTCAACAGCGCATTCCAGATGCCCGACGCGGACGCCACCGGTGAGATTCGACTGAGGCCCTTTTCGGAAACCGTGACCTTCTGCCGAATTTCCTCGCCCGAGACGTTGAAAGTGAGATCATGCGTCCCGATTTCTTTCGCGCGGATTCTCCAGTCTATCTCTTTTTGATTTGGGATTCTCAAGGGCGGGGTTTCTACCGCAATCCCGCTATCGGATGTGAGTTTTACATCAGGCAGATCGTGACTGCCGTCCCGGAGCTTGAGGGATACCACTGCCTTTTCATCCGGTCTCAGCGGTCTATATCCGTACCAGCTCTCCATCTGAATCAGAATAAGCGCAAGCGGTATCATCATGAACAGCATCGGTTTTAAAGCGTATTTCATGTATCTGAGGTTGTATATGAAGATATTTTTTTGGGACGAGAGCACTATGCCTATTTCGTCCTTGAAAAGACTGAGCTCGAAAATATAAGCTCTGATTTTGTTCTTGGTATCCTTTATCTTTTGCTGGTCCGAGGTATAACGGAAGATTATCAGCATTAATATTCCGATAAGGAGTGAGAATAATGCGAGCGACCATAGGGGGTCGATTGTTTTGAGTGGTGTAATGAGAATGTTGAAGAAGCCGCCTATCGCATTATTGAATTGCCGCATCATATCCTTTATCCGCGCGTGTTAAATTTTATGAACAGTATCCTGGTATCTATTCATACGTTCGCTTTACCTCGGTATAGCCGTCCGCTACTCGATATACCCGAGCCCCTTTAGTCTTTTGGCTACTTTTTCCTCGTCCTCCGGGTATTGTTTCTGTCCCTTTTTAAGTTCCCTCTCAAGAGTGTAAGCGATAAATTCTTCGACCGTAGTGTAGCCGGACTCCTCGGCATATTTCTTACACCTGTCCAGCAAATCCTTGTCCAGTTTGATTTTCGAGCCGCCGAACATAAATATTCCTCCTTAATACGCCTGCCATTTATTTTCCTGAAATATCATCTTCAAATACATTCTTCCCGACCATTCCTTCCTGCTTGGGGATACCGAATTCTGCCAGAATAGATGGAGCCAGGTCATAGAGTGCAGGCTCTTTGGACTTTATCTGCTTATTCGAGAGTAGGATACCGGGAACGAGTTTCGCTTCCATCAGGTGGTCCCCGCTCCACTTCTGCTTGTTGTCTCTCAGTTCATCTTTGGGGAAGCTGCCGAGCACCGTTTCCCATGAAGCGCGGTACCCCTTGTTATATCCGATTATCAGATCGGGCGCTTCAGATACGAACGGGCCGCTGTAAACCTCCTCTGCCTTATATACCTTCGTAATTACCTGCTCTCCGTTTTTGGGATCCCTAACGGCGAGAAGCTTTTTGGATATCTCATCGAGGAGTTCTTCTTTTTGTGAGGGGTCTACAATACCTTTAGACTCCCTGCCTTTGAGATTTAGAAAAAGACCGTTGAAACCGATTCCGTAAGCGCGTGTTTTACGCCAGTCCACGTTTTCGAAGAACTCTCCTTCTGTGCCGTCCGTGAGGTACGAGTATCCGTTGTCCTTCAGCCATGTATTAAGATTAAACGCCATGTAAAAGGGCGCGAAGCCGTGATCGGACAACACGATTACCGTGGTATTGTCGTCCATGTTGTCGAGCACCTTACCGAGCACACCATCCATTTCTATATATGCGTTTTCTATGACGGCCTTGAGTTTGTTCCCCGCTTCGTACGCCGGGTGTTTCGGGTCCATCGTGCGCCAGAACATATGGGAGAGCTGATCGACCCTGCCTATGTAGAAGAAGAACAGCCCTGACCTGAATCTCTTGAGCTCGGAATCAAGCATGTCCTGCTCTTCGCCGAAAGCGATGTTGGTCTGGTCGAGGAACTCGCTATCGTTCAGCACGTCTTCGGATAAGGCTTTAGAATCCTCGGGTATGCCCTGCGTATAATAAAGACCCACCTTTCGGGCTATATTCTCCGAATAGTCTTTGGGCGCAGAGATCGGGAGGGCAGGGGATGAGGGATCTATATTCACGGGAGTAACGTAGAGTTTAAAATTCGGCCTCAGCTCCTTTATGTAAAAGCGTGCTATCCCGCTTACATTTTCCAGATGTGGAAGGAGGTCATATTTAATTTTAATCCAGTCGCTCCACTCTCCTTCTTTGAGTACTATTTCCTTGCCCTGTATTTGTATTTTCGCTACCGGGTTCTGGGGGTCTATATATACAGTGAATTCGACCTTAGCTTCGGGCGAGTCTTTTTTGAATGTATTAATTGGTCCGGGAAGTTTTGCCTCGACTTTATTCTTGAAAACCTCGACGGGATAGACTTTGCCTCCGGATATTTTTTCGTATTTCCCGGTGTCCTCGTCGGTATAATAGGAGAATGTCCCGTATGTTCCCTGAATATCGGGCGTGCCCATTCCCGAAAGCTGGTAGGCATTACCGCCAACGGTAGGAAAGTTCGCGGGCACCCTGAAAATAATAACGGGTATCCCTTTCTCCGACAGATACTCCCAGAACGCTTTGCCGTGGCGCAGCAGAGAAACCTTGCCTGAAGATAGCGGGATGACCAATTTGCCTATGGTTATGGTTTTTTTAGAGGGCTCGGTTTTCGAAGTGGAGAGATAAGGGATTATGGTTTCAGGGTCCCTGTGAATGAAGTCGAATATTCCGTGCCCGCCCGGATTCATTCCGGTAATAAAGTTCGACCAGGCGACAGGGCTCTGAGGGGGTATGCTTGTCGCCAGCGTCGTAAAGCTGCCCGTCTCGCTGAGTTTCTTGAAGTTAGGCAGCTTCCCTTCGGCTATGAGTCTCTTGACTATGTTAGGGTCCATACCGTCAAAACCGACGACTATCACTTTCTTATTTGCGGCAGTTTTCGTTTGCCTGGACCCTACGTCATTTCTGCATCCTGTTGAAATAGCAGTGCCGCATAAGAAGATAAAAATAACCATTATTTTATCTAGACTGTATCTGGATCGTCTGTTTATATTCATTTCCACATCCCGAGTAGGCAACAAATAACACTCGCGCCGGCAAAATTAGCTACGTGAGATTTCTATACTGCTCTGGCCCTCTCTTTTTCCTCCGTTTGTATTTCGTCCTTTGTTCCGGATAATGCCGGGGGCTCCTCTCCGAAGATAGGTCTGCCCTTCATATAAGCAGGTATCTCCACGCCGAACAGTTTGAGGACTGTAGGAGCGATATCGTTCAGATTAGGGTTTTCCTTTACTATCTTACGGTTCGTGAAAATGATACCTGGTACTATTTTTGGGTCGACGCAGTGATCTCCACTCCAATGTTTCGTATTGTCCTCAAACACGTCCTCAGTCACACGGCCGAGGGCGCATGTCCAAGAGCTCCTGTAGCCGGCGTTGTAACCTACGAGAAGGTCGGGTGCGTCGTGTATGTAGGGACCTGAAGAAGCGGACTCGGTGTCTATGACCTCCCTTATCGCGACTTCCCCTGCTTGTTCATCTCTGAGCCCGGCGAGCTTTCTTATGAGCTCGGCTTTCAGTCTCACGACTTTATCCCCTTCTTCGACGCAGCCCCTCATCTCCCTCCCCTTTCTGTTAATAAATATACCCGCAAGTCCGAGTGAGAATGCTCTCGTCTTTTCCCAATCGACGTTTTCAAACCAGTCGCCGCTCGTTTCATGCCCGTCCCTGAGTGTCATATAGCCGTTTTTAAAGAGCCAGCTGTTCAAATTGACGCCCCTTTTGAACTGCGTGAACCCGTGGTCCGATATGACAATCAACACTGTTTTGTCGTCCGTATATTCAAGCGCCCGGCCGATTAGCCCGTCCATTTTCGCATAGAGATCCTCAATCACGTTTTTATACTTTTCCGTCTCTTTACCCCTGTTTGCTGGATGGTTTTGATCGAGGCACCTGAAGAACATGTGCTGGACTCTATCCGTCGTGTCGAATACACACGTACAGAGCCCCTTTGGAGTTTTATCAAGGGCGTTAAAGAACATTTTTTCTCTCTCCTCGTAAAGGAGGTAAGCCTGCGCCAGGAACGCCTCCTCGTCTATTACGCCTTCATTTAACGCCCATGTATCTTCCGCGAGCCCTAGTGTGCCGAAAGATCCCTGGAGCTTCGCCAGGTACACGGAATATACGAATGGATGGGATATGGGTAAAGCCGGGTCTTCGGGGTCGATGTTGATAGGCGTAACATACATGTCGAAAACTGGATCGAGGCTGTTAATGTAGAACCGGCATATACCATGTACTTTTATGCCGAGGCCCGCCGGGAATGAAAGTCTTATCCAGGGTGAGTATGTCCTCGGGACAAGCTCGAATCGCTGGTTACATATTTCGATGACGGCCCTACCAGCTGCCTTGTCTATTTTTATCCTGAGCGGAATCGTTATTTCTTCTCCGTTTTTAACGAGGCTGTTCTCGGGGCCGTATAAAAGGGTGTTAATTATCCCGTCCCTGACTTTGACGACCCTGCTTACGCCGCCCGCTTCCACTTCGTTCTTGTTAGGATCGGCGGTATAGTGGGCGAAAGTACCCTGGGAACCCTTGAGGTCGGGTACGCACATGCCCGAGAGAAGGACACCGTTGAATTTCTCGGGCGGGAAAGTAATCGGGACACGAAGCACCGAGCTCCAGATGCCGTGCTCGCCGAGAATCTTCCAGAAAGGACGGCCCTTCCTGAGAAGCTTCATCCTGGGCTTTCCCAGGGGAATCATGTACTTGCCTATGGGAAGTACCCTGGACGCTTTCCCTATCTCGGCCGACGAGAGCATCGGCTGATAAGTGCATGGGTCTCTAGTTATGAAATCGAAAATGTTGTGGTGAGAAGGATCGACGCCCGTCATGAAGGACGACCAGGCGACAGGTGAAATGGAAGGGTAGCTCGTCGCAAGGGATTTGAACGTTCCCAGCTCACTCAGTTTCGAAAAATTAGGGAGCTTCCCCCTGCGCATGAACTCCTCTGTCAGCTTCGGGTCCATCCCGTCAAGCCCGATAATAATCACACGCTTTATACTACTTTTTGACCTTGAGCCTTTCCTCAATACCGCCCTCCACAGATAACGCAGTGGCCACGAAAGGAGATAGAAGATTGCGAGCAGGAATGTTACGATCAGGACTAGAAAAGACGAGAGGAAGGCGAAACCTGCGCCAGGACCTATGTATCCGTAAGCGCTGTCAATAACACCTATATAAATGACGAGGAAAAGAATAAATATCGGGACTACTATCTTAAGACCCTTCCCCGGCACTTTGACTGGTAATCTATTAGGCTTTTTAACTGATGTCATTTATATGCGAAGTAATTTAGGGACTCTGACATACGTATTTTAATTGGTACTCACTGTATGTAATTAAGGGCTTTGAGTTTCTCTTTCTGTTCTTCGTCGAGATTGACCTTCCCGGTCACTGAAACACCCAGCTGCTCTATCTGCTTCTCGGATTCCCGGTCATTATTCGATAATATGTCCTTCGCCTGGTTTGTATTGGATTCGTTCGACCCTAAGGGCAATGGATTCTGCTCTCCAGGATCGTGGTTCAAATTGTAGAGTTCCCCACGGCTCGTGACTAGGCTCTGAATGTATTTCATGCCGTCGAAAATCACAGCTTCCCTGTTTTCGAAGTATAGAATACCCGTGCTTATTAACGGTCGTTCGATAAACGAATTTGGGTTGTCTTTCAGTAATGGGACGAGGGATTCGGCTGTAATATTCGGGTTTTTATTTTTAATGCCTGTCAAATCTATAACGGTCGCCATGAGACTCTGAGTTGTAACCTTTTCATCTATGGTTTTTGCCGACTGGGCTCCCGGCAGTTTGATGATAAGCGGGACGTGGAGGAGTTCGTTATAAAGAGTGTGGCCGTGCTCGAACCCGTTGTGATCCCAGAATTCCTCTCCATGGTCGCTCAACAGAATTATAAGGGAGTTTTTGTATAGATTCATCTCCTTCATCCTGTCGAGCAGCCTCCCCAGACTGTCGTCGACATAGCGGACTTCCGCGTTATATAGTTCTTTTATCCATTTTCTCTGCGACGCGTTTGGGGCGAAGTGTCCATTCCTGATAGGGACCGCGTTCATGAGCCTGTACCCGATTGTCTCGTCTGGTACGGCGTCTTTTGATATATATTGTATGGGCGGTGTGTACGGGAGGTGGGGATTGTAGTAATGCACCCAGAGAAAGAACTCTTTATCCTGGTTCTTCTCTAGCCAGTCGATGGAGAGATCGGTAAGGTCGGTGGTAGACGCGTAATAGATCAGTTTTTTCGAGAAAAATTTCTTGAATATTGTAGCTCCGAATGAATTGATCATGGTTTGCCGCTTAGGGAAGAAATTATATTCGAGGAACCCCTTGTTCAGATTGAATTCTGGCTGAAGGAATACATTGTCCCCTATTGCGGCCGTATGATAACCGGCGTCCCTCAGGTATTCGGCGATAGTTATGAATTTGTCGGGGAGCCTCGATTCCGCAGTGTATGTCTTATGGACAGTGGGCGAGACTCCTGTCATCATCGAAGAGAATGAGGGCAGCGTCCAGGGTGCGGCGGAGAAAGCGTTTTTAAAGAGTGTCCCGTCCGCGGCAATCGAGTCTATATTCGGGGTGGATACCTCTTTACTGCCGTAGCTCGAAAGCACGTCCGACCTGAGTGTGTCGATGCTGATCAATATCACACGTTTTATCTTATGGTTAGTGGAGGGTTTGAAATTGTTCGCAGAAGGCTCGTATTTCTCGCTAGTGCATACGAATATTATTGGGCAGACTACAAGAGCTGCGAACATTAAAACACAAAGCGGGATAACGGTATCGAATCTGGATTTTACGAAGACGAAAAATAGTCCGAGGGTCAGAAGAGCTATCGAGAAAAAACCGAGGGTCAGATCATAGTCTGTGTATGTGCCGTGTTTATTGAGCAAGATTAGAATCATGATCTCGGTGAGGAGGAGGGGTATTAATAGGCTCAGAATGGAGCCCACGAGTCCTCCATTCTGATAAATGCATACTCTTTTTACCGCATGATAGGTTACGGCGGAGGCAAAGATCGATATAAGCATGAAGACAAGCAGCTCCAGCCAGTAATCCTTTATGTGCGCATAGAAATCAATGTAATTTACCGAGATCAGCAATATAGTTATGGCGATAAACACGCCGAGCGATATTGCAGCCGCGGTCTCGTCGAATCCGAATATCTTTACGAGCCGGGTAACTATCAGGAACCATAAGGCGGAAAAAAGAATAAAGGATATCCCCGCCGTGACAGCTAATGGGAGCAAGGCCGCACGGAAAAGAAGGAATTTAGTCTCACTCATGACAATGCCAATGGACACATCAAGTACAGCTGTCGAGAGGCAAATCGCAAGTCCGATTATTACCAGTTGTCTGATGGAGTAGCCGGATTTTTGCATAGTTCCTAAATTATTCCCATTCCGTATGGCGAGAGTCAATTTTATACGATCTTGAATGTGTCGGGGAGATACGCAAGTTATAAAATGTGCGTTCTTGTTCTAATTCCATATACTCTTCAATCTGCCGACCAATCCTTCATCCCTCGAGCTAGTCAGGCTTTTACCATTGGTCTCGGCCGGAAATTTCATTCCGTAAAGGTCGAGTATAGTGGGGGCTATATCATAAATACTGATACTATCCATGTACCCCTGCTTCAGGTTCCCGGTTACACACCCTATTTCATTCATGATGAATATACCGTTCCAGTCGTGGTTTGCCTCGTCGGAGCCCGTATCGTTATCAAAAGTGTAAATGCAGCCCGTACCCACACTGCCAACGGAGCGCCAGCCGAGTCCGCCGAAATATACTATGAGGTCGGGCGGGACTCCATTCACTTCTCTGTATAGATCCTCCGGCCTGTATGCGCGGGAGCAGATGTTCTCGCCGTCGGGCCCCGTGATCCCTTCGATTTTCCGAATAAGCTCGGTGCGTAGCTTTTCATAATCGCCCGGGTCTATTATTCCCTCGGGCTCCCTACCATTAACGTTCATAAAG
>JBIOKC010000048.1:0-12469 GCA_044451425.1 Thermodesulfobacteriota bacterium | reverse complement strand
GGTTGTGGGAAAGGATCCCAAGACCGATCTCGCGGTGGTGAAATTCGAGCCCAAGGGGAAGCTGCAGCCGGTGAAATTCGGTAATTCGGACAAGCTGAGGATCGGCGATTGGGTTATCGCCATAGGCAACCCGTTCGGTCTGGGATATACGGTGACGGCGGGCATAGTCAGCGCCAAGGGCAGGTCTCTCGGACTCGGCGCGTACGACGATTTCATTCAGACTGACACTCCGCTTAACCCTGGGAACAGCGGCGGGCCGCTGTTCAATTTGAACGGTGAAGTCGTTGGAGTGAATACGGCGATTGTCGCCCAGGGTCAGGGAATCGGATTCTCGATACCCATAAATATGGCTGAATTTGTAATAGAGCAGCTCAAATCGGGGGGTAAAGTTGTAAGGGGATGGCTCGGCGTATACGTCCAGAAAATCACTCCGGAGATCGCTGCGGGCTTGAATTTGAAAGAAGGGGAAGGGGTCCTCGTGAGTGATGTTACTCCAGGGAGTCCGGCAAATAAAGCCGGAATAACCAGAGGCGATATCATTATCGAATATGAAGGCAAAAAGGTCGACGAGATTACTGACCTCACGACCATGGCTGCCGTGACCCAGCCTGGGGCCCAGGTATCGATGAAACTGATTCATAACGGAAAAGAAAAGGATGTAAACGTAAAACTCACGGAAATACCGGATGATGGAACCACCACGGCGGAAGATCGGCAGAATGTGGAAGAGAAACTTGGACTGAGCGTTAAAGAGCTTACCCCGCAGATAGTAAAGAGGTTTAATCTCAATGTCGACAATGGTGTAATAATAGCGGAGGTTGCGGATGGAAGCGCAGCGGGGGACGCGGGGCTGCGGCCGGGCGATATTATTTTAGAGGTAGACAAGAGTCATATAAAGAATCTCAAAGATTACACGTCGGCGATCTCTCACAGGAAGCCGGGCAGCACGATGCTTTTCCTCGTTAAGAGGGGTGACAATACGATCTATGCCGCCATCAGAGTGGGTAATGGGAAGCAAGCGGGAAAATCCAACTAACCGTTGAAGTCCCCATGTGTAATTTTTTCTTTCTGAAAAATTATATCCTAATCGGGTTTATAATATCTTTATCTGCTACAGAATGGGCGGGCAGTCCCGGTTTTTATTGACATGGAGACGTTCTTCATGCGAGAATGGTTGTATCATTCCTGTCGGGTTCTATAATCATACCCGCTGTCATACTCATAACTTAAGAGGAGGACTGAGTGGATGCCCGATAATGTTACTAAGCGAGTACTCATACTGGGCGGCGGTTTTGCGGGTCTCGGAGTCGCCCAAAACCTCGAAAAAATTTTTAAACAGAGAGACGATGTTGAGATAACGCTCGTAAGCCGGAATAACTATCTCGTATTCACTTCAATGCTGGCTGAAGTCGTATCGAGCAGTATTGAAGCCAAGAATGCGGTGATCCCACTTAGGGAATGTCTGAGAAAGTCTGACTTCAAGGAACTCATAGGGATCGCGGTCCAGACTATCTCCAGTTTAAGATTGCCGAAATTCTGGTACGGCTCGCCGTCGTCGCCCGGATTTTTTCAGAATCTGATTATTATATATGTAACCGCTATAACTATTATGCCGAGAATTAATAACGATATGCCGATCGTATAGTAACTCAAATCAGCCATCGCCTTCATTTCTGGTGAGCTGGGGTTAAAAAGGCCTCCAAGGTTTTCCATGGCGAGTTACCGGCTGTGAATAATCGGCGTGAAGCGCTTAATGCCATCGATGACATCAGCCTACGTGGATTATAATTACTTCAACTCTTTATTGTCAACACCCATGACCATTATACGATTGTAATTCGCCTAATTTTACTAATTGGTACAGATGCAATTTGTGGTATTATCTTGCATAATAATTTCGGCTCGACATATTTGATTTATATATTTTCTTGACTTCAACGAAAAGTATTACTTCTTATTCTCTAAATGAAAAAATATCTTTTTTTGTCTCTTTCATTTCTCATCATGTACATGTCGTTCATCCATAACCCGGCCGTCGCTTTTTGTCAGGAGAAAAAAAATGAAAAGAGCGGTACAGGAGCGGCGGAGACCGTCATCCGCGTTTACAAGATTAAAATACACGGAGCAAAAGCGCTTACGAAACAGGAAATCGAGCATGGTGTCGGCACGGAATTCCCCTCCATCAAGTTCTGGGTAAAGAAACCGGAGTTCAATGAGGAGGTGCTGAAAGATGACATGGTAAGGATAAAGCGGCTCTATGCCAACCAGGGTTACTACGATGCGGAAGCATCCTATGAGCTTAAATTCAACAAGGATAACTCAGGGGTATACATTACGATAAATATAAAGGAAGGTGAGCCGATAAAGCTTACCGAGCTAAGCCTCGAATATAAAGGCGAACTCGTCGAGAATATCAAAAAGGATATTGAGAAAGCTGTTCCACTCAAGGTCAATAAGATTTTTTCACCGAAAGGATACCAGCAGACGAAGGGTTCGATAGCGGAAATACTGTCTGATAAAGGCTACCCCAAAGCAAACATCGAGGGCGAGGCCCTCGTAAACAGAAAGGAGAAGTGGGCCAAGGCCACATTCGTCATACAACCCGGGCCGATATACAATTTCGGCACTGTCACCATCGAGGGCAACGAAATGGTCAAGAGTTATATAATATCGAGGGAAGCGACTTTCAAACCGGGGGAGGTCTATTCACTGACTAAGGTCAACGAGACGCAGGCTAACATTTTTCAGCTCGGACTTTTCAGGTCGGTCGTGATCGATCCCGTGTATAAAGACAAAGAGCTTATAGCCGATATCAAAATCCTCGTTAAGGAGAGAAAGAATGGATCGGTAAAGTTCGGAGTAGGTTTCGGCACCGAGGATAAACTCAGAGGGCAGGCAATATGGACACAGAGGAACTTCTTCGGAGGGGGTAGGAGGCTCGAGGTCGCAGATAAATTCTCTTTTATTACGCAGAGCGTGGAGGCCAGCGTGATACAGCCATATATTGTAGGACGGAAATCCAGCCTCACTGGTGCGCTTAATTTCCAAAGGGACAACGTCCCGAGCTTCGAGGGCGAGAGCATCCTGACAACTGCGGAAATTCAAAAGCATTTCGCAAAGTACTATTCTGCATTCGGCTCTTTCAACGTGCAGTTCTCGAGAGTGCAGCATAGCGCGACTAGAACTCCGGAAGAGACGAGCAGTGAAAACGTCTTCCTTACTTACTTCAAAATGGGTCTCGAGAGGGACTCGACCGATAACATATTGAACCCCACGCGCGGGTTCGTCATCTCCACGGGTCTGGAGTCTTCCTTCAGGGCTCTTCTCTCCGACGCGAACTATTTAAAAGGGACAGTCGATATCAGGGGATATAAGAAGCTCTACGGAATAATTCTTGCGAAAAGGTTGACCCTGGGCGTCATACAGCCTTTCGGTTCTACCAGTACTTTCGATATCCCCATATTTAAAAGATTCTTTGCCGGAGGCAGTACCAGCATGAGGGGATACCCGTTCCAGTTGCTTGGCCCCCTGGATGTAAACAACAATCCCCTCGGTGGAAATTCGCTCCTCGTGGGCAGTTTCGAAGTGAGATATCCTATCTACGGCAATTTCGGGGGAGTCGCTTTTTTCGATTACGGCAACGTGTATGCCAATGATTGGAGCTTCCCGCTGAGTGACATCAAGTATGCTCCGGGTCTGGGGCTGAGATACAATACCATAATCGGGCCCGTAAGGTTCGATGTGGGATATGCCCTAAATCCGGACCCGGGAATAAGAAGGCTGCAATTTTTCATAAGCATAGGCCAGGCGTTTTGATTAGATGCGTGAATTGCTGGTAGGGTTTTTGATCAGTTCGTTTTCGTCAGTTTTATCTTCGGGCTTTGTTTCCTTTTTCGCGCTTGCATTTTCTTCTGCGGGAGCTGTTTTGGATGTTTCTTCCTCGTCCAGATTGAATTCGATCGAATCCCTTAATTCGTTTTTCACCCTCTCGATCTCGCGCATTCCCTTTCCGAGCATTCTGGCGATCTTGGGTATTTCATTGGGCCCGAGCACAAGCAGCGCAATAAGAAGGATTATTAATATTTCACTCGTTCCTATACCGAACATATGCTTCTTTAACTAGCTCCCTTCACTCGGATCACCCGGTTGATAAAAGGCTACCTCATTATAAGGCTATGTCCAATAGATGTTCCAAAACCGGTTCGAGGGCTCGTACTACTTTTTTTCTATTCTTGTTGTAAAATGAAACGATTACACAAACAAATATGAGCCTTTAAAGGAGCCCGATGATGAAAGCTATTCGGTATCACGAGTTTGGAGAAGTGGATGTGCTTAAATACGAAGACGTACCCGAGCCTGAAATAGGTGATGACGAGGTTCTTGTCCGTGTGAGGGCAGCCTCGCTCAACCACCTGGATTTGAGGCTTAGATCGGGGAAATCACCACGTCCGGTTGACCTCCCGCATATAGGAGGAGTAGATATCGCAGGCGATGTGGAGAAAACCGGCAAAAACGTTAAAGACATAAACCCGGGCACCAGAGTCGTAATTGACCCGACGGTTAAAACTCCCAAAGGACCCTTGGTCGTGGGAGTGAATTTCTACGGCGGGTTTGCGGAGTACGTAAAGGTTCCGGCGCAGAACGCCGTTCCCATACCCGGCGAAGTCTCTTACGACGACGCTTCCACTCTCCCCATATGCTATGTGACAGCGTGGTACGGACTCTTCGACAGGGGGAACATGCAGAAGGAAGAGACCGTGCTCGTGCACGCGGCGGGAAGCGGTACGGGTAGCGCGGCGGTTCAGATTGCGAAGGAAGGCGGCGCGTTTGTCATTGCGACTGCGGGAAGCGATGAAAAGCTCGAGAAAGTGCGCAAACTCGGAGCCGACGCCACAATCAATTACAATACGGCCGACTTCTCCGAAGAGGTGAAGAAGATAACCGACAATAGGGGAGTTGATCTGATTTTCGATCAGATTGGCGCTTCCGTTTGGGAGAACAACCTCAAGGCCCTTAAAACGAAGGGCAGGCTTCTCCTTATCGGAGTGGTCGGCGGGGGACAGACTACATTTAATTTCGGTCCCATAATCGTTAGAGACTTATCGGTGCTCGGCGTTACGGTGTTCAACGCGCCTAGGAGCAATCTCATAAACGTCATCAACCTCGTATCGCTCGGGAGGATAAGCCCCGTGATAGACAGGATATTCCCTCTATCGGAGGCGGCTCAGGCGCAGAAGATGCTCGAGGACAGAAGCCAGTTCGGCAAGGTTATCTTGAACCCGTGATTGACTCTTTTGAATTCGTACATTTGTATACATAGACCGGAGGAGGCGATAAGGTGGATACAATTTCACTAATACCCAGGGTATCGTTATGGGCAGTATTCTTCGGCACGTTCTTTCTTGTTATTCTGTCTATTTTCCTGTGCTACAGGATAAGCGTGTATAACGCGAAGCGTTCCCCGAGAGGGAAGAGGGGCCAATAGGTTCCGTGGTAGGTTCCACACTGGGGCTGCTCGCTTTCATGCTGGCTTTCACATTCGGAATAACGGCTTCCCGATTCGATACAAGAAAGCAGCTCCTTCTCGATGAAGTTAACGCGATCGGTACGGCGTTTCTCCGGACGGATTTTCTTGTAGAACCCTACCGCACTGAGATACGAAAACTTTTCCGCGATTACGTGGACTTGCGCCCCAAATGGGTGAATGAACCGGAGAAGCTGGAGGAGCTTGTGGCCGAGTTGGAGGAGATCCAGGATAAGATATGGTCGCGTGCGGTCGAGGCTGTGAACCATACCCCGAACCAGGAGATAACTTAAATTTTCATAGAATCGCTCAATGATGTAATTGACTTTCACACGAAGAGAATAACCGTAGGTATCATGTACAGCATACCGACGATTATTTGGTGCGTTCTTATGTTCGTCACGGTCCTTGCGATGAGCGTTGTAGGATATCAGTTCGGTATGACCGGCGGAAGGAGCATTCTCATAAGTCTTCTTCTGGCTCTTACATTCTCTTCGGTCAGATACCTAATTGCGGATATCGACGGAAGCTTCAAAGGGGTCGTCAGGGTCAGTCAGAGACCCATGATCGAGCTTCAGAAGAAAATCGACGGGTGGTTCCCTGACCGGACACTGGATTTCTTCAAATAAGCGTTTTTACCTGAACGCCTATTCGAAATTCCTTACAAGCATTCTCGAATCGGGCTCGCCGAGGCCGCATCTCTTAAGGAGTGAGCCTGTGGTTACCCTCCCTCCTTCGGACCATATGCCCCTCAGGAAATCCCCCGCCGCCTGCGTCCTCCACCATTCCTCATCGAACGATTCTTTCAAATAATTTCTGAGCGACGGTTCGGCAAGCAGGGCCTTAAAGCCGAATTGTGAACGCGCGGTACTGAGGAAACCGGTGAGGTAGCCGCCTACGTTTATCCTGCATTTAATGGCGTCGCCCATTATTTGGGAATACATACCGGGCATATCGCGCGGATCGCAGTTTCCGAAGAGTTCCGCCGCATAGAGCGTGCGCGCCGCGTCGAGCCTTGCCGACATGAGCCGTCTCAGGAAGAGAAGATCGAGAAAGTTCTTGTTTATATCGATTGCTAAATATTTCTTCAGCCACTTGGGCTCATAAAGCAGATTAACGAATAGCCGGGAGAAGATGCCGGTCAGGGTCTCGTCTCTCAGGTATGTGGATTCGAAGAAGTCGTCGGGCTCGGTAAATATGAAGCACGAACAGCAGCCGAGCACGCCGAGAAGGGATTCGTAATCGTGTATACCCTCTACCGGGTATATGGAGACGGCACACTCAAAAGGAGGATTTACGGGAATCGAGAAAGCGTCTGCCGATTTCCCATTTCTTCTCTCAGTGTCGAAGTGGATGTCACCGGAAGGAATGAGCCCCATCTGATCGAGGACTCTCCCGGGAAATACTGCAAAGTTGATCTTGGGGAAGTATCCTCTCAGCCCAGCCGAGTTCAGGAAGTACATCACGTCGCCGAAAGAGGCGTCCTTAAGATCGTATTCCATTATCTTCATGAAAAACCAGTTCAGCATGTCGCCCGCAGCGTAGTCAGTGTCTTTAAGGAACATTGCCGCCTCGTCCCTGAGGCCGGGTATGCCTATTCCACGGACGTTATCTATCAGGTTTGCATAGCTGCTGAAGCCGAGTGTCCCCGAGCATTCGGTGAGTTTCTCGAGTTTTTGACAGTAGAGCGGATTGAGCCTGTTCAATATTTCAACTCCCCTGCTCTCGATTTCATCCCTCCTATCTTTCTTTGGCTCAGACATTATCCTTGCCTTCATACTCCGGATCGTTGTATTTTTGCCTGCGGCCAGGAATTCATCACTCGCTTCCAGGGTGATTATCCTATCTGCGAGTGCCGATGTATTGCCGCCTAGAAATGTATCTGCCAGGAACGATGATATTTGTCTCCAGCCGCGGATTTCTTCTTCGTCGACCGACTCCGTAAAGGATGTGAAGAGGTCGGGCTCGAGGAACTCTCTCCGGGCATTGTATATCTCGGAAATATTAGATTTAGTCTTTTTTCCCGTGAGATTCATGAAGAGCTCTCGGCTGAGGGGCTTCATGAGCCTTTCGCCTTCCGATCTGATGAAACTCGCGGTATCGCCGCTCACTTTTCTTTCTCCCGATTATATAGTTACGAAGAATCCCGCCACGAAAGATTATACAGAACCCGCTTTCTCCCTGAAAGAACTATAGCCGATTGTCGGGGATTCGAAGCTCAGACGGCGGTATTGCGTACCGGCGCTCTTATGAAATTGGCTCCTGCAGCCGCAAGGTAGCAGCAAACAATCGTGAAGATGAGCGGGTACCTGTAGCTGCCTGTGATATCGTGAACATATCCGGCAAAGAGAGGACCGCCGATCGCCGCTATTGAATAGGACGTCCCGAATATTCCGTAGATCGTTCCGAGTGCGCCAAGTCCGTAAAACTTCCCGAGGAGTGTGGGGAAGATCGGCACCCATGCGCTGTAGAAGAATCCGAATAGAAAACCGAATAGGTAGAATGCCCATATATGGTTGAAGAGCAGGAGGAGTATGATAGAACTGCCCTGAGCGAACATGCATATCAGGATTACCCTTCTCTGTTCAAGCGATTCGGCGAATATTGACGAAAGGAGCGTCCTTCCGATTATACTTCCGAGACCTATGGCGGCGGGCGGCCCCGCTGCGGCCAGCGCCGAGACCTTGAGATCTATTTCGAAATTGTAGAACTGAGTCACGATAATAAGGAATGTAGTAAAACCGAGGAAGTACATTGAGTACAAGAGCCAGTAATTAGGTGTCGAGATGGCTTCGAGCGCAGTCCAGTCTTTTTTCTCTCTCGCGAAAACGGTTTTGTTCTTCCCCACGGCCACTGCGTCTCCGTCGTGTACCTCACCGTAGGGCCTTAGGTTTTTATCTTCGGGGCGGGACCTTAAAACAAAAGCGGCCATGAGTGCCGTAAGCATGAGTCCGCCGAGGGTAAAGAGCGCATGTCTTACGCCGAAAGAGTGTATTAGCCATGCCGTAAGCGGGTTTGTTATGAGTCCGCTGAGAGGAACCCCAGTGGTGATTATCCCAATTGCGAGAGCGCGTCTCTTTACAAACCATCTGCTAACGAGCGCTACGCAGGTGATGTATAGCACCGCATCTCCCAATCCGACAAAGAATCCGTACGAGATATACAGCTGCCATGTAGTATGCGCGATTCCGGCGAACAACATTCCGGCTGCGGCTATAGCTCCTCCGCCGAATATCACCGCCCTGGGGTCGAATTTGTCTATGAGCCTTCCGGCTAGAATGAAACAGGGGGCCTGTATGAGGGATCTGAAGGAAAAGAGAGATGAACCAGCAGCGCGGCTAAGTCCGAAGTCTTTATTCAGGTATGGCAGGAAGACCCCGAACGAGTAGAGGAGGAGACCGTCGAGTATGATTAATATCAGGGAAGCAGCAACGATATACCAGCCGTAGAATATCTTGTTCCTGGACATGAGGTCTCTCTTCTTTTCTTTCGATATTGAGATGACGACGGCGTTACCGGAATTTACGGGTTAGATGAAATAACGCTACATTCGTTAAGGGGGGTAATCATACCTGAAAAGAGTGTTGTTTAGTATCGTGTGCCGCATGCGCTCGCCCTGAACACGAATTGTGGACCTATCCTTCGACTTTCCCAATCTTTTCGTTTACAGCCTTTGCCTGGTTTTCATATTTGCCCGACTTCAGAGTCTCTTCGGCCTTTTTCAACAAGGAGAGGTCGTCCCTCGTCCATTGCCCGGCCTCAACCAGCTCCGAAATGCGTTCTACGAAATCTTCCCGCATCTTCATGTTTTTCTGCGTAAGCTCCCAGTTGTCAAGGTATATACTAAGCACTTCACCGCTCTTCCCCCTGTCTAATGAGGAGGGTGCTTTCTCGGCGTTTACGCCGACCCATTTTACTAACTCTACAGACTTCTCATCGCCGCCGCTTGCATAGTATACGAGCAATCTGAGGCTGTCGGCATCCGACGGGTCCTGGTATGAAGCGCCCAGAATTCCGAACAACGTCTTGTCGTCGAGCGGGCTCATGTTCCAGAGGGCTTTCCTCGCTGTGGTTCGGATTATCGGCTTCTTATCGTTTAATGATTCCACGACGACTCCGGCTTGTCCGCTCGCTGCATTTCCCATATTCCCGAGGGCTTCCAGGGCGACGTTTGCTCTCTTCCAGTCTTCCTGCTTACCGTCGTTCTCGGCTTTTATGTATTCACTTAGTTTAGGAGCCTGCTCCGCGGCACGCGCACCTAAACGCCCGAGTGCGATCGCGGCTACGGTACTTACTCTTTCATTCTCGTCTTTGAGAAGGGCGGCTATATCCGAATTATATTCCCGTGTTGGCTCACCAAGATTAATCAGGGCGTCAATTGCGTTGATACGCACTTTTACGGATTTGTCCTTTAAAAGTTTAGCTATCTGTGGAAGCTCCGGTTCGGAAGACTTTCCTATTTGTCCGAGTGCCCATACCGCATTAGCCCGGACCTCCTCGTCGGGATCGCTCAGCATGGAAGCGATATTGGGGACCTCTTCGCTTGAAGAGGGCCCGATCTCTCCGAGAGCATCGAGAGCGGCTGCTCTTATCACAGGGCTGTTATCTTTAAGAAGCCGGCCGATAATAGGGACCGCTTTCTGTGCTTTTTCTCCCAACTTACCCAATGTAATTGCAGCGGTGCCGCGGAATTTTGGTTCCCTGTTCTTCAGCATCCCTACGATCTGCTCAATCTGGGGTTCGGTGAGTTCTCCCGCGGCTGCAACCAGATTCGCCGATTTGCTCCTCATTACTTTATCATTCGAGCTGAGTGTCACGATAAAGGCTTCGGTGAAATCCCCCTCTTGTTTGCCCATCTCGCTCAACGCCTTGATAGCGTTGTAGCTGACTCTCTTGTCTTTGTCTCTTGTGAGTTCCTCTATCTTAGATACCTGCTCCTTCCCGCTGTCTCCAATTTTGACCAGGGCATTAATTGCCGAAACTCGAACGTATGGATTCGGATCGTTGAGTAGCTCCGCTACGCGGGGTGCTTTATCCCGAGCGCTCGTTCCCAACTCGCCAATCGCGTTGAGCGCGTTCATTCTCGTATTTGCATCATAATCTTTTAACATATAAGCTACCGTGTCTATTGTGTCGCTCTTTCCTTTCCCTATTACACCTATTGTCTTCGCAACTTCCGTGCTGATGCTCCTGTCCCTGTCTGTTAGCATTGCTACTACCAGCTCACGCGATTCTTTAGGAACCTCACCGATATTCCTGAGTGATTTCAAGACGCCGATTCTTACATTTGCGCTCTTTTCCTTCAGTGATCCGGCGATTTCATTTGCATAGGGTTTTGAGGAAGCTCCAAACGCCCCTAGAGCATACATTGCGCTCATCCTGACGTTTTCGTTCTTATCCTTGAGGAGTTTTGCAATTTTGGCGCTGTGTGCCGCCCCGGCGGTCCCCATCTTTCCGAGCGTATCAGCGGTGGCAGAGCGGATTTTCGGGTTCTGATTATTCAGAAGACGCGCAATTGCTTGTACCTCTCGAACGGATGACTTCGAATTGACTGCGATTGCCTGTACCGACGCAAGACTTACCAACTCGTTCTTGTCTCCCAGGAGCGGAACTAACGTTTCTATCTGCTTTGAGTTTAAACCGCCGATCTTACCGAGGGCGACCGCGGCGCTGAAGCGGATATTATCGTTAGGGTCGCTGAGATTTTTGATTATCTGAGGGATCAGGTCTTTGGATGAAGCTCCTATATCTCCCGCAACTGCCAATGCGGCCCTGCGTATTTGATTATTCTCGTTCTCGATCAGCTGGCGGAGTTCGGCTATATCGCTTCTGTTCCCGGACTGTCCCAGTTCCTGGATTGCCATAGTTACTACTACGGGATTGGGGTCACTCAGGGCCCCAGTGAGCCCTTTTACCTGCCACTCCTCGAGCACGACTGCTTTTTCCTCATGATCGAACGAGTATTCCACGGACAAAGAGCCGGACGGCATCGAAAGGCAAAGAGCAGCGATTGTCAGCAGTGAAACGACCGCCAATCTTGCGCCGGACTGTATTATGTTAATATAATCTCGAGTTCGTTCCCTTCCTTTGCGGTTTGGGTATGATAATTTCATCAACTTCTCCATATGATTTATCTGTCTATATATCTTGCCGATCGGCCTGGATTCCTGGCTTTTCATGAGGGGCAGCAGTGCTGTGCTGGTGGAAAAAGGATATCTTCTACTCTCCTCTGAAAAATGTACCTGAAAAAGACTAATAACATGTTATCCTATCTCTCCCTTCAGTCAATTATTATTCTCGGGGCTCAGGCGAGATCGAAATTCCCGGTTCCTTTTTACTTAATCTTCGATTATCCGTTTATCCTTACGGCTTAATCGAGTATCATTTTGAGGGCATGCCTGAAGAGAAGGTTTTGTCGATCAAAATGGAGAGGAGCTAGAAAATGTCGGATAATACGGACCGGTATTTATTAACGATATTTAAAGACGGGTTCAATAAGGGCCTCAGGACAATAAATATTAGATCTAAAGAGGCGTATGACGTGCTCAAGATCAAGAACGCTCTCAGGCGACTTGATCGGAGAAGGAAAGAAGCCGTCTTTGATATGGGGAGCACGGTTTACAGGACTTTCAAGCACACGGGGAAAATCGTCGAAGAGTCAATCGGGGCCAAGTGCGCCGAAATTGAAAAGATAGAAACCGAAATCGGAGAGTGGGAGGAACGGCTGGAACTCGTCCATGCCAACGCAAATAAGGCGCTCGGAAGCGTCAAGGCGATTACCAAGCCGAGCGCGTAGTCGGCTTCTGCGATTGCGGGACGGAGATATACGAGTCAGCCAAGTTTTGCGACGAGTGCTTCAAAAAAATATAGCAAAAGTCTTAATCAATGAGTCCTGTGGTAAATAAGGAATAACCCCCCATCTCGAAAGGAAGCCGAGTATTATCG
>JBIOKC010000047.1:0-12603 GCA_044451425.1 Thermodesulfobacteriota bacterium | reverse complement strand
TAGATCATATTTCGTAACAATTATCATTATAATATCCGCTCATCCGCTTCAACTTAGCTTGAGTAGTTCTGCAACATTGAGTAGTTGTAACTTAATTCTTTCGAAGAAAGAACACTTTTCAGTGTCCAAGTTAAGTTATACGACTATATTCCAATGTCTGTTATTACGACAAGATGTGACCATATCTGAAAAGTTCGAAGAGAATGCAGATCAGACTATAAAGTTTGCATTTGAATTAATAACCAAGCGCATTGAATACCCATTTCAACGAAAGAGTCAGGTTCACGCACAACTATACTAGACTTGCACTCACCGTGTTTTATTATTACTAAATTTCTGCATTGTCCCTGCAACTGGGCAAGAATATCCGCCTTTTGATAAGGAGGCGTGTTTCCATCCCGTATTCGCCCGACACGCAATGGTCGTTTCGGAGGACGCATACGCGACTCGGGCAGGGCTCGATGTGCTTAAGGAAGGAGGTAACGCCGTCGACGCCGCAGTTACGGTCGGTTTTACGCTGGCCGTTACATTCCCGCGCGCCGGGAACCTGGGCGGGGGAGGGTTCATGCTCATTTACCTTCCCCGAACTAAGGAATCCGTAGCGATAGATTACAGGGAAAGAGCACCGAAGTCGGCAAGAAGAGAGATGTATCTTGATGAAAAAGGACAAGCCGACGTAGAGAAATCCCGTAACGGCATAGTTTCCGTAGGCGTCCCGGGCACAGTTTCGGGCCTGGTGCTGGCGCTCCAAAAATACGGAACTATACCGCTCGCTAGGGCGCTCAAGCCTGCTATAGAGCTCGCGGAAAACGGATTCCCGGTAGATGAAGAATTAGTAAGGTCTCTTTCCGAGGCTAAAAACGGCATGAGTGCATACCCTGAAAGCATGGATATTTTTTTCAAGCCGAACGGAAAGAATTATCAGAAGGGCGAGCTATTCAAACAAAAAGACCTCGGAATGAGCCTGAGGAAGATCGCGGAGTTGGGACCCGCCGCGTTCTATGAAGGGACTATCTCAAAAAAAATATCCGCATACATGATAGATAAAGGCGGTCTCATTACAGAGGAAGATCTCAAGTCGTATAAGCCGGTCATGAGAAAACCGGTCAGGGGAAGCTACAGAGGGTTTGAAATTTACTCCATGCCCCCTCCGAGCTCGGGCGGGGTCCTGCTCGTAGAAATGCTCAACATGCTGGAACTGTACCCTCTCGGGGCGTACGGACATAATTCCGCCCGGTCGATACACCTACTGGCCGAGTGCATGAAGCTCGCATACGCCGACCGCCGGCGTATCTGGGAGACCCCGAATTCTCTGACGTGCCCGTCTCGCGCCTGACGTCGAAAGAATACGCCCGGAGCCTCGGGGCAAGAATCGATCCTGAAAAAGCGACACCGAGCAAAGATATTTCCCCTGGAGCTTGTCTCCCCCGGGAGGGAGGCAACACCACACACTTCTCCATTATCGATAAATGGGGGAACGCCGTATCGAACACGTATACGCTCAACTTCAGCTACGGATCCAAGATGACCGTCCCGGGCACGGGCATCCTGCTCAATAACGAGATGGACGATTTCTCGATCACTCCCGGTGTACCGAACGCATACGGACTCACGGGAGGTGAGTATAACGCAATCGGTCCCGGGAAAAGGATGCTGAGCTCGATGACGCCGACTATCGTGCTCAAAGACGGAAAGCCGTTCCTGATTACGGGAAGCCCGGGAGGGAGCCTCATCATCACTACAGTGTTACAAGTTCTGACGAATGTAATAGATTTCGAAATGAACATATCTGAAGCGACAAACGCCGTGAGAGTGCATCACCATTGGTTCCCTGACGAGCTAAAGGTCGAGAGGGGGCTCGGCGAAGACACAGTCAAACAACTGTCCGATATGGGATATAAAGTAGTGACAGGAGACACGATGGGGAGCGCCCAGAGCTTAATGAAGGTCGGGGATTTTTTATTTGGAGCCTCGGACCCGAGAAGGCCGGGGGGGCTCGCAGAAGGTTACTAGGCCGAGATTTCGAGCATCCTGTCTATGGACTTCTTTGCACTGAGCGCGATATGCTCGGGCACTTTTACTTCATAGATCTCTTCTTCGAGAGATCTCAGAACCTTTTCGAGAGTTATCATCTTCATGTATTTACAGACTGCGTTCTCCTGTGCGGGGTAGAAGGTTTTATCGGGGTTGTCTTTCCTCAACCTGTGCAGCATCCCCGTCTCGGTTGCGATAATGAATTCCTTCGAGGGAGAATCCTTGGCGAATTTAATCATTCCGCCTGTTGACAGAAACTTAATGTGACCGTTCCCGTTAGCGGATGAGCCGTTTAAACCCCGATACATGAGACTGGTCGTGCATCCGCATTCGGGGTGGACCACAAGCTCAGCTCCGGGATGGTCATGCTTCAACTCCTTCAAATCCTCTGTGCTTATTCCCGCATGCACGTGGCACTCGCCCGGCCAGACGTGTATCTTCCTGCCCGTCACCTTTGCGGCGTATGCGCCGAGGAACATATCGGGGAGAAAAAGAATTTCCTTATCTTCGGGAACCGAGCTCACTACCTTTACCGCGTTGGAAGAAGTACAGCAGTAATCGCTCTCGGCCTTGACCTCGGCTGTAGTGTTTACGTACGAGACTACAACTGCGCCGGGGTGCTCTTTCTTCCACTCCCGGAGCTCTTCCGCGTTAATCGTGTCTGCAAGCGAACAGCCCGCTCCGAGGTCGGGCAGCAGCACCCTCTTCTGCGGAGAGATTATAGAGGCCGTTTCGGCCATGAAGTGTACACCGCAAAAAACTATTATATCGGCGTCCGTTCTTGCAGCCATCTGCGAAAGCGCGAGCGAATCCGCAGTAAAATCCGCTATATCCTGCACCTCGGGCAGCTGGTAATTATGCGCCAGAATAACCGCGTTCTTTTCTTCTTTAAGCCTTTTTATCTCGTCTGATATTCTTGAAAATTCTTTCATTCTTTCCTCAACCCACTATCATCATTATAAAAAGTTAATTATACCACATAGAGCCCTATATCCAAAGCAGGCGCCGAGTGTGTGAGCGATCCAATGGAGATGTAATCGACCCCGGTTTCAGCGACCTCCCTCACATTCCTGAGCGTAATCCCACCCGAGGCCTCGACGAGCGCATTCCTGTTAATCAGCCTGACGGATTTCCTCATTTGCTCGGGCGTCATATTGTCAAGCATGATCATATCCGCACCGGCTATGAGGGCTTCCTTGACTTCTTCCATGCTGGAGGTCTCAACCTCTATTCTGTACTTCTGCCTGTACTTCCTGCGTATGACCGTAACCGCTTCGTTTATACCTCCGGCTATCCTGATGTGGTTATCCTTTATCAAAACCATATCGAAAAGTCCGAAGCGGTGGCTATAGCCGCCACCCACCGATACGGCGTATTTATCGAGCATCCGGAGGCCGGGAGCGGTCTTCCTGGTGTCGAGAATCTTGACCGGCAGGCCTTCGACCATCTTGGTGTACCTTGACGTGAGTGTCGCAATGCCCGAGAGCCTTTGAAGTATATTGAGCGCGAGGCGTTCCCCCGACAAAAGCGCCCTCGTCCCGCCGTTAATCTCGGAGAGGATATCGCCCGGCTTGATACTCTCGCCGTCGCCGATATTGTCAACGCACACGACCGTTGGGTCTAGTTTCTGAAAGACGCGTTTTGCTATCGGAAGGCCCGCTATAACCCCCTTTGCCTTCGCGCGAATGACCGCTTTACTGTCTTCTTTCTCCGTGGCGAGCGCATTGGTAGTAATATCGCCGTCCCCGAGGTCTTCCCTGAGAGCGTATTCTATGATTCGGTCTATACGGTTAAAATCGAGATCTATTCTTCTCATCTAGAAAACTACGCCTCTTTTCCAGTAATATAATTGACCCTTCACACAGGCATTACGGCGGGCTCTTCCCCTTTCTTCAATACAATGTGCTTTCTCCACCCGGAATCCTCGGCGGGGAAATCCTCTCTAATGTGCACTCCCCTTGACTCCTCTCTTAAGAGGGAAAAGCGAGTTGTGATCGATGAAACCTCGAGTATCATCCCCAGCTTTAATCTGTAGTAACCGGAGAGCTCGTGCAGGGAATCCGAGAGTTTATTTAATTCCCGTTCGGCCTCCCCGAGGCCTTCTCTATTCCTGATGATACCCACATATCTGTTCATGGTCTGCGAAGCCGCGGTCTTACATTCCTCAAAAATGGGTTCCTGAGAGCCTACTACCTCGAACATAGAACGTTCTACATCGACACCCTGCCCATCCGAGTGAGTGTGTGTGGACTCAATCGCACCGTCAACCGCGCGTTTGGCGAACACAACGCATTCGAGGAGCGAATTGCTCGCGAGCCTGTTCGCCCCGTGAACGCCCGTACAGGCGACCTCGCCGCAGGCAAACAAGCTTTTTATATTTGTTTCCCCCTGAAGACCCGTCCTCACGCCCCCGATTGTATAATGAGCCGCCGGAGCGACCCTAACCAGGCTTTCCGTAATGTCTATCCCGTAGCTTAAACAGGACCGGTATATATTGGAGAAGCGGGTTTTAACAAAGCCCGGATCGAAGTGTCTCAAGTCCAGATAGACATAATCATTGCCTGAATTTTTCATTTCCATGTATATCGCACGGGAGACTATATCCCTCGGCGCGAGCTCCCCGAGCTCGCTGTAGTTGTGCATGAACCTATTCCCGCCGCTGTCGAGAAGATAAGCGCCCTCTCCCCGCACCGCTTCGCTGATAAGAAAACTCGCTCCGCTCTCGTTATAAAAAGCTGTGGGGTGAAACTGGATAAACTCCATGTCGGTTATCTCCGCCCCCGCCCGATAAGCGAGCGCTACACCTTCTCCAGTGGAGCCTGTAGTATTGGTAGTCCTTTCATAAAGAGCGGACGCTCCGCCTGTGGCGAGTATGGCCGACTTTGAATAGAAAGAAATCGGATTAAAATTCCGGTCGAGGGCAAGAGCGCCCGAGCACGTATCGCCATCAGAAAAAAGGCGGACGACGCCGGTGCTTTCGAACTTCCTTATCGCGCGGTTATTTTCGACCGCCGCTATCAAGAACCTGATCATCTCCCTGCCGGTAGAGCTGCCGCCTGCATGCAGGACGCGCCTTTTCGTATGCCCACCCTCGAGACCGAGCTCGAGCCCTTTTTCCCCGGTATCAAATTTCATTCCTAGCCTGATAAGATCCGCCACACGCTCTTTTCCCTCATTCACGAGGACTTCCACAGCGCGGGTGTTGTTGAGCCCTCTTCCAGCCCTGAGTGTGTCTTCGATATGAAACCACGTCGAGTCCTCCGGGTCCACTACAGCGGCTATCCCTCCCTGAGCCCAGTATGAGTTGCTTTCTTCGACTGTAGATTTGGTAAGTATCGTTACGCTGCCGAACTTGGATGCATAAAGGGCGGCATAGAGACCAGCAAGACCGCTGCCGATGATTAGAAAATCCGAATACAGATCCCTGTGCTCCGAGGCACCCGGCCGTGACACGCTCATTCTTGACTCATATTCACTTGAATTGAACCTGATGAACGGGATTTCATCCGGAACTCATCGATTCCAACAACGCATTCTTTATTTCTTCGAGCTTTTCCGGATCCATTATTTTTTTATGGTTCATATCGACCACGTAAAAAGCATCTACGACCTGATCGACTTTTGTCGATATTTTTGCATACTCGATCGAAAGTTCGAGATTTCTTATTGTTTTTGTTATGTCGTAGAGCAATCCCGGCCTGTCATGCGTTATAACGTCGATCACCGTGGCAACGTCGGAAGACTCGTTATCCACCATAACCCTCGTGGGGTATTGAGGTATCGACTTACTGTATATTGGAATTTCCCACCTCCTCCTTGAAACAAGCTCTTCGACATCGGTCTTACCCGTAAGCACCTTATCCAAATTCTCTCTCAGCTTGTCCCATACCTCTTCCCCCTCTTTCACAGACTGACCGAGTTTGTTCACATAGAAAACATCCAGTATCCTGCCGTCGAGCCTCGTAGTGATACGGGCCCCCAGCACATTTAATCCAGAAGCCCTTACGACCCCGCAGAGCTTTGAGAATATGCCGGGCTCATCGAACCCCCAGAATGTAAACTCATTGTATTCCTCATTAGGATAAAAGAGCACGTCCATGCCTACGGCATCCTTCGATTTCTCGATGAGACTCACGTGGTAGGCTATCTTCCTAGGCGAAAAACCCAGGAAGTAAGATTCAGGCATAGTCTGGAGAATAGCCATTAGTCTCTTTTTTGAAACCTTGCTGCCGAGTATACGCAAGACCTCATCCATCACCCTCTTCTGCCTCGCGAGGGGATCTTCCTCCTTGAAGCTCCCCCTCTCCAGAACCTTGGCGGTCCTTATAAAAATCTCCTTAAGCAGCATACCCTTCCAGTTCGTCCATACATCGGGGCCGACGGATTTTATGTCCGCGAAAGTAAGCAGGTAGAGAAGGGAAAGGGTCTCGAGGGATTTAACAGCTTTGGCGAACTTTATTATCAGACTGTAGTCGTGTATGTCTCTTCTCTGTGAGAAATGAGACATCAAGAGATGATTATTAACCAGGAACTCAAGCTGTTCTGTCTCCGCGGAAGAAAGTCCCATCCTTTTGGCTATCTTAGGCATCATAGCCGCACCTTTCTTCGCATGGTCTTTTCCTTCGCCTTTCCCTATATCGTGAAAGAGGCAAGCAAGGTATAGTATGTGTCTGCTAAAGAGCGATTCAGCCGTCTTTGTCAGGAGCGGAAGTTCCTTATCGTATTTGTAATTGAGGAGGTTCTCTATCTCCCTCACCATGAATATGGAATGGACATCCACTGTATAGACATGGTAAGCGTCGTGCTGCACCATACATATTATCTTGCCGAACTCCGGAATGTAATATCCTAGAAAACGGAGACGGTTCATCTCGAACAGCATATCGGCTACGTTCTTTCCCTTCTTCAGCAGTCTCAGGAATGAAGCGTTGAGCTCGGGGTTCGCCCTCACGCGCTCGTCCATAGTTGTGACACTAACGTTCTCTCTAATGAGGTCGAGGAGATAATTGCTCATCTTTACCTGATGCTTGTCTGAGTATTCGAACGCCCTCATCAGGTTCGCCGGGGCGTCCTTGAAGATATTAACATCGGAAGTGGAAAGAATACCGCCCTGTATTATAAAACCGTTATCGAGCGGGACAGTTTTTGGTTTGCGGATACCGGACTTATGTTCCATCATACATTTCTCAATGAGCCTCTTGGACTGCTCCCTCAGCTCATTGCCGCGGAGATAGTATATTCTCATAAACCTTTCTACAGCGGGGAGCTCGGCGTTCTTAAAACCCAAGAACCTGGCGACCTTCTCCTGAAATTCGAATCCCAGCCTGTCCTCTCTCCTGCCCGCGAGGTAATGCAGCTCGGACCTTACGAGGAGAAGGAAATTCAGGCTCTTTTCGAATATCCTGATTTCATTCTCCATGAGTATTCCCTTGGGTAGCAGGTCTGAAAAGTTCTTGACCTTGAATTTGGCCTGGGCAATCCATAGCGCGTAGTTTATGTCCCTGAGACCGCCTTCGCCCTCCTTCACGTTAGGCTCCAGCAGATAAACCGATCTGCCGAACCTGTTTATCCTCTGCTCGTTCTCGTTGATCTTGCACTGGATGAATTTATGCGAGATAGAAGGAAGGAGCTGGCAGTAGAGCTTCTTGTCGAGATCCATGTATAGCTGTTCTTCGCCGCATATGAACCTGCTGTCGAGAAGCGAGGTAAGTATCGTCGTGTCTTCCTCCTGAGATAGCTCCATGCACTCGTCTATCGTCCTCACGGAATGACCTACGTCGAGACCGAGGTCCCAGAGGAGATAAAGCAGCTTCTCGGTCACATCCTTAGCCAGAGTTTTGTTGCGGGGCTTATAGAGGAACATCAAGTCGATATCGGAATACGGGCAGAGCTCGTTTCTCCCGTATCCGCCAAGCGCCACGACACTGATATTCTTCAGATCGTTGAAACCCTGCAGCGAAAGCGCCTGTTTGATCAGCTTGTCCACTATTTCGGATCTGTTCTTGGCAAGAATGCTTCCGGAAAGAGCCTTGCTGCGATTCGACTTGTTTTTGTGGTACTCCATGAGCTCCACATTCTTACGGCCGAACCTTTCCTTCAGGCTCCGGAATAATTCGCCCCTGTCCTCTACCATGCTAGCTGCTTTGCCCATATCACTCTCTCTGTCTTTATATTACATCTATATTCATAATCGATGCTTGCATTCGCGTTACAATTTAACGCTCAGAGAAACCCCGTCCCTGAGAGGAATTATCGTGGTAAAAAAACCCTTATGCGAGAAGAGGAGCCTGGTGAATTCTCTGACGCCTTCTGTGCCGGGGGAGTCGTCCCGAGTGAGCACCCTTCCAGACCATAAAACATTGTCCGCGATTAATAGACCGCCCTTTCTTAATTTGTCGTAAGCTTTATCCACTACTGCGGGGTAGTATTCCTTGTCGATATCGTTGAAAATTATATCGAATCCGACGGGGGATTCCTCGAGAATTCCGACGGCGTTCCCGACGAGTATGTCTATTCTGTCCCTCAAACCCGCCTTATTGAAGAATTCCTCCGCTATACGGGCGTTATCTCGAGACTTATCCGTAAATGTGAGTGAGCCGCTCTCCCCTATTGCTTTCGCTAACCAGTACGCGGAATAGCCGAAGCCCGAACCGAGCTCGAGCACCTTTTTAGCGTTACAAATCAAAGCGGTCTCATAGAGCAGCCTTCCTACGAGAGGTCCCACGATAGGGAATTCATCCCGCCGCGCATGCTCTTCCATCTCTTCGAGTACTTTATCCTCGGCCGGAGTGAGAGATTCCAAATACTCTTCGATCTCCGGGTTGACTATATATTTATCATCTTGCTGCAGTTGTTTCATTTTCTTCCGAACTCTGCATATGTTTCGCTGAATCCCGACTCCAGGTTCTCTATCCTCGCCATGACGAAGAGGAGATCGGAAAGCCTGTTCAGGTATACGAGGACTTCTTTCCTGACTTCTTCCTCCTCCATCAATTTAACTATCTTCCTCTCGGCCCTTCTCGCGACGGTCCTTGCGAAATGGAGATTCGCCCCCCCCGCGTTTCCGCCCGGGAGAATAAACTCCTTCAGAGGCTCGAGGTCGAGTAGAAATTCGTCTATCGCGGACTCGAGCGCTTTGATCCTGTCCTCTCCAATTTTCGGCACCTCGAAACCCGGCGGGCTTGCCAACTCCGCCCCGACGATAAAGAGGTCTTTCTGAACCGCTACAAGTACGATCCCGACCCTTTCGTTATGTGCCAAGCCACGTGCGATCCCGATTACCGCGTTGAGCTCGTCCACATCCCCGTAGGCTTCGACTTTCGCGGACGCCTTGCTCACCCTCAAACCGCCAATAAGGGAGGTAAGACCTTCATCGCCAGTTTTGGTATAAACTTTGGTAATCCTCTTTTTCGCCACATTGAAATATTAACCGAACGGTCAAAACGGTTCAAACCGGGATAAATTCAATAGGCATGGGTCATTTTTATAAGGAACAGCGGAACGAGAAGAGGTTACGGACCGGCTCCCGAGGCAAATTCCGGGTGGGACGCCCGAAGCCGCTCAGTCGGACCACCGTATAATCTATAATACCGGTCGCCTTGCGTGGTCTAAAGCGCACCCTCGATCACATCGGTGATGTGTTTCTTGGGGAGAGCGCCCATTAGCCTGTGCCTCGGACTCCCCTCCTTGAACATTATCATAGTGGGGATGGCCCTTATCTCGAATACGTGTGCCAGTTTCGGGTTTTCGTCGACGTTGAGCTTAGCGATTTTTATTCTGCCCTCGTACTCTAAAGCGATCTCTTCGAGAGTCGGAGCGATAGCACGGCACGGGCCGCACCAGTCCGCCCAAAAATCAACGAGCACGGGAACCTGCGAGTTGAGCACCTCTTCCTCGAAATTATCGTCCGTAATGTGCACTGTCTTGGCCATATCGAGACCTCCTGCGCAAAATGAACGCTATACAATATTTAGATATATACCCTGAATGAAAGGATTCAAGACCCGCGAGTCGGGACAGGAATTACGCATACGTTCCGCTAATGACGCCGTCTTCCCCGCTGGGGTAAAATATTAAGCGGTTAAAAACAAGCGGGACAGTTATGCTATACTAAAATAAGCAAGAAATACAGACCCGGATTAAAGATATAATGGACTTATCCTCCCTCGACCTTAAAGACGTATGCAATCTCAATAACTTTTCGGGGATAATACCGTTATTCCCCCTCTCCACAGTAGTATTCTTCCCCAATACGCTTCTTCCGCTCCATATCTTCGAGACCAGGTACAAATACATGATAAACGAAGTTATGAAATCCGAAAAAATCGTCGGCATGGCGCTTCTAAAACCCGGCTGGGAGGCAAGCTATTACGGGAATCCAGATGTGTTCGACGTAGCGGGCATGGGAAGGATAGTAAGCTCGGAATCTTTCGAGGATGGAAGAATAAATATAGTTCTTTACGGTCTTAAAAGGGTAAGAATTCTCGAAATCATGAAGGACATGCCTTACAGGCTCGCTCGTGTGGAGATAGTGGAAAACAAGCACTCAGCAAGCGATGAGATTTACAGAGGCAAAATAGAAGAGTTAATTACAAAATGGAACTTTGCATTAACAAACGAAAAGCAGAAGGCCCACAGGGTTAATATTAATACCAGGCTTCCTCTCGATAGCCTTACCGACGCGCTCGCGACACTCGTCTTCTCGAACGTATTCGAAAAGCAGTTGCTCCTCGAGGAGCCGAGCGTGGAAAAAAGAGCCGAAGTCATAATAAGAGAGCTGCATACGAGACTTGAGATAATATCGGTTACCTCGAAAAAGAGAAACGAGATAATAGACAAGAGAAACCTTAATTAATATTAATCATTAAGCAGGAATTCCAGGACGAGCTTATCCGCCTCCTCCTGTCTTTCCCTCCAGTAACCGTGGCCGACTCCTTCAAAACTTTTTAACTTCGAACCCGGTATCAGCCCGGCGAGTTCTCGCGTGCGCCTTGGGGAAGTCGTCATATCACACTCGCCGATCATCACGAGCGCGGGGGCCTTAATCCTGTGAAGCAATTCCGTTGTATTATGTCCTTCGACGGCATAACTCTGACCCATATAACCCCTGAGCGCTTCGGGGCTTTCGGAAATCGCATTCACTACACTGTTCAGTGAGCCGATATTTTTCTCTATATATTCCCTCGTGTAGCCGAGGTAAAGGGCCATAGTCCAAACTGCTCTCATTCCAACTTTGGAAGCGATCTCCCTGCCCATCCTGAGTATCACGTTTCCGACCTCGTCTCTCGAAGCCGAGGAGCAGCCCATCACGAGCTTCCGGACCTTCTCAGGGTACTTTATCGCAAGCCACTGGCCTATCATCCCGCCCATGGATTTACCGACTATATGGGCAGTCTCGATGCCGAGAGCATCCATCAGCGCAGCCGTATCGTCCGCCATGCCTTCGGTCGTATACACGCCTTCGGGCTTATCAGACCTGCCGGCGCCCCTGTTATCGAAAACGACGACCTTGAAGTGCTTCGAATATATTGGAACCTGCGTTGCCCAGCTCTCGATCTGGCTACCGAGACCCCCGATTAGGATCACCGGGTATCCGTCGCCATGAATCTCATAATATAAATTTATGCCGTTAGCGCTCGCGCAGGGCATCTGCTCTCACCCTCCCTTCCGTATGGGTCTCTTCGATTCGAGGTATTCGGCAAGTATATACACGGCGGCCATTTTGTCTATCACCCTCTTTCTCTTCTTCCTCCCGACATCGGCATCTATCAGAAACCGCTCGGCGTTCGAGGTAGAAAAGCTTTCGTCCCAGTATTTAACGGGAAGGCCGAACTCAGCCTTTAAATCCTCTGCGAACTTGATTATCTCCTCCCCCCTTTTACCCACGCTGCCGTCGCTCCTGTAGGGGATCCCAACTAGGAGCTCAGAGGGAGCGTATCTTTCGATTATCTTCATCAGCTCGGCTTTATCGTAGCCGATGTTCGTTCTCGCGATCGTAGCAACGCCATTTGCCGTTATACCAAGCTCGTCGCTCACCGCAACGCCTATTGTTTTCGTACCGACATCGAGTGCTAAGGTTCGCATGAATAATCCCGGTTAGGGGGAATATTTCCCATATCCCCTAAGCCAATCCACGAAACGTATACCAAAAAATACATTATAGAGCCGGTCTCGGAAACCGTGTTGGTGTCCGTCCTCCGGTCAGCCGCTTGACTGAATTCTGCACAGGAATCCACTGTAGATTCTCTTAAGATATTCAAGAGTATCCGATTTCTTCTCATCCGGGTTATTATCACCCTGTTCTAAGTAAGCGAATAAGTCTCTTGAAGTGTAAGTATCTAGCCTGTTCCTCCAGCCCTGGAGGAACCTTTTCTCGTTCCTCCCGGGAGGGGAATTCTTTATCCGCCGAACAAGCATCGACTCTGCTGATTCTGCAAATTCGCGGACGGCTTCCGGACCCGCTTCATTTCCCTTCATATTCTCAAGCACCTGGAGCAAGCCCCACCCTTCACCGTTATACCGTTCTGTCTCCAACGTACCTTCCCCTTTGAAATTCACATAATCCAGGAG
>JBIOKC010000046.1:0-12736 GCA_044451425.1 Thermodesulfobacteriota bacterium | reverse complement strand
AAGATTTTAGTGTTAACAACCTGATACCAATAAAATAATATATTTAGAGACTCGAAGTCTCACCCCCCTTGACAATTCCCTGATGATGATTACCTTTCAAAAAGGAGGAGTAAACTAGATGAAAGCATTGGCAATCAGGGAACCAATGGGTATTTTTCTAAGAGAAGTCGAGAAATACCCGGTTTTAACAAAAGAAGAAGAATACGGTCTGGCAGTAAGGTATTACGAGGAAAACGATCTGGAAGCTGCGAATAAACTTATTGTATCCAACCTCAGGTTCGTTATAAAGATCGCTTCCGAATACATTTCTTACGGGTTTCCTCTTAGCGATCTGGTGCAGGAAGGCACCGTAGGGCTGATGAAAGCCGTAAAGAAATTCAATCCCTATAAGGGTTACAGATTAATCTCATACGCCGTATGGTGGATAAGGGCCAAGATACAGAACCACATAATGAAATTCTGGAGCCATGTAAAAATAGGTACGACGCAGGCCCAGCGGAAGCTCTTTCACAAGATCAGCAGAGCGAAGAAGGAACTCAACATACAGCATGACGAATTGACGGACTCGGATATCAGCAAAGTAGCCGAGTTCTTCGGCGTAAAGGATAAGGACGTTGCAGACATGGAATTCAGAATGGCGTCTAGGGATTTCTCGCTCGACTCCTCGTTCAACAACGACGACTCTATAACGTATTTGGACGTCGTTTCGAACGGGAATTCAAACCAGGAGGAGGCTATCTCATCCTTGGAACAGTCGGAACTCGCCCATAAAGGCATCAGCGCCGGGTTAAAGAAGCTGTCCCCGCGAGAGAAGCGTGTCATAGAAAGCCGCTATCTCTCTAACCCGCAGGGTAAATTGCGGGAGCTCGGCGACGAACTGGGCATTTCCAAGGAAAGGGTCAGACAGATAGAGGTCCAGGCCCTTAAGAAGCTGAGAGGCGAGATCGAGACCACCGTCACTCAAAGAAGCACTTACGGAAAGGAAATAGAGCATAAAGCTGAGGAGGCTATGTAAATGGCAAAAAGCGGAAAAATTATAGGGATTGACCTCGGAACCACGAACTCGGTTGTGGCAATTGTCGAAGGCGGAGAGCCGAAGGTAATCATCAATGAGGAAGGAGCTCGGGTAACCCCGTCCATAGTCGCTTTCACGAAGGACGGCGACATCATCGTTGGAGGGCCGGCAAAGAGACAGGCGGTCGTAAATCCCGAAAACACTATATTCTCTGTAAAAAGGCTCATGGGAAGGCGCTACGATGAGGTAGAGAGCGAAGCGAAAAGACTTCCCTATAAAATCGTAAAATCGAAAGACGACGCGTGGGTAGAGGTCATGGGCAAGCAGTATTCACCGCCTCAGATTTCCTCACACGTACTGATGAAACTGAAGAAAGCTGCCGAGGATTACGTCGGCGGCGAAGTAACAGATGCGGTAATCACAGTACCCGCTTACTTTAACGACAGCCAGAGGCAGGCGACTAAGGACGCCGGTAAAATCGCAGGTCTTGAGGTCAGGAGAATAATCAACGAACCCACAGCCGCTGCGCTCTCATATGGTTTTGACAAAAAGAGCGAGGGCATTATTGCGGTTTACGACCTGGGAGGAGGTACGTTCGACATTTCCATACTCGAAGTCGGGGACAACGTAATCGAAGTCAAGTCCACAAACGGAGATACCCACCTCGGTGGAGACGACTTCGACAGGCTAATAATGGATTACATAATCGGTGAATTCAAGAAGGAATCGGGCATCGATCTCGGAAACGATAAGATGGCGCTCCAGAGGCTGAGACAGGAATCAGAGAAGGCAAAGATAGAACTCTCGAATACACTCGAGACCGAGATAAACCTGCCGTTCATAACAGCTGATGCCGCAGGACCGAAGCACCTGGTAATGAAAATTACACGCTCCAAATTCGAGCAACTTATCGAAGACAAGATTAAGGGTACGCTCGATCCCTGCCGTCAGGCGCTCAAGGACGCCGGGCTTAAGGCGAGCGACATAAACGAAGTAATCCTTGTCGGCGGATCGACCAGGATACCGTTAGTACAGAAAGTTGTGACGGACTTCTTCGGAAGGGAGCCCCACAAGGGAATAAACCCCGATGAGGTAGTTGCCATGGGAGCCGCCATACAGGGTGCAGTTCTCGGCGGAGAGGTAAGGGACGTGCTTCTTCTGGATGTTACCCCGCTTTCTCTCGGTATCGAGACGCTGGGCGGAGTTATGACGAAGATAATCGAAAAGAATACGACTATCCCGACCAAGAAGAGCCAGGTATTCACGACTGCGGAAGACAACCAGACATCGGTGGAAATCCATGTCCTCCAGGGTGAGCGCCAGATGGCCACCGACAACAGGACCCTTGCGAGATTCATACTGGACGGAATACCTCCTTCATCGAGGGGCATCCCGCAGGTCGAAGTCACGTTCGATATAGACGCCGACGGAATATTACATGTCTCGGCGAAGGACCTGGCCACACAGAAAGAACAAAAGGTCAGGGTCGAGGCCTCGAGCGGGCTATCGAAGGATGAGGTCGATAAGATGGTCAGGGATGCCGAAGATAAGTCCGAGGATGACAAGAAGCGCCATGACATGGTCGAGAAGAGAAACAAACTCGACGAGCTCATCTACAGGACGGAAAAGAGCTTCAAGGAATTCGAAGGCAAGCTGTCGGCAGCCGACAAGAAGGAACTAGAAGACGCGCTCGAGCAAGGCAGGAAAGCCCTTAAGGGCAACGACACCGGTGAGATTGAGACCGCTACGGAAAAGATAACCCAGTCCTCGCATAAGCTTGCCGAGCTTATGTACAAGCAGCAGGCTCAGAGCGGAGACGGAGCTCATGAAGCTCAGACCGGAACCGAAGGTTCAAGCAAGGACTCGGGTGAAGAAAGCAGACCTGAAAGCGAAGAGGGTAAAGACGGCGACGACGTGATAGACGCCGAATTCACTGAAAAATAAGTATTGGACAAAAGATTTTCATTTTATTGTCTAAAGGCGGCCGGGTGCCGCCTTTTGTTTACTCACCGGACTCAGATTCACTCTTGCTCACTTAACATTTAAATGTTAATTTAGTATTAATATTTCTTGGTCCGATCAGAATAGAACGCAGTTTGCCCGAGAACAAGGAGGTATTTGCAATGAAAGCGGAAATCCATCCGGAGTATAAAGAGGTCACCGTAAGCTGCTCTTGCGGCGCCCATTATAAAACCATGTCCACGCGTTTTGAAGATTTTACAGTCGAGGTCTGCTCGAACTGTCATCCTTTCTACACGGGGAAGGAAAGGGCAGCAGAGGCTAAGGGCCGGGTCGAAAGGTTCAGAAGAAAATACGCTAAGAACTAGAACTCTCGCTCCGACAATCAAGAGAAACCATCATATTCGGTGAATTATTTTCAGAAAGGAGACGACAAAGGGCTTTTATGAGAATTTTTGTCAATAAAAGAGTAAGGAGGTAATCTTCAATGAAGGAGTATGGCAGGGAAAGCATCAGGAATATCGCGCTCGTTGCTCCCCACGGCGCAGGTAAGACATCTTTAGCCGAAGCATTCCTATATCTCCACGGAACCACCGACAAACTTGGAAAAGTTGACGACGGGAGCTCCCTGCTGGATTATGAATCCGAAGAAAAACACCGAAGGATGTCGATTAACTCCCATGTAGCATTTTTCGAAACCAAAAATCACATCGTAAATCTCATAGACACACCCGGCTTTCTAAACTTTCTGTTCGAAACCGAAAACGCATTAAAAGTAGTCGACGGAGCTGTAGTCGTAGTGGGGGCCGTCGGGGGAGATGTAGCGGTTCATGTACGAAAGTACTGGGATATGACCGGCGACATGCCGAAAATCATCTTCGTCAACAAGCTCGAGAAGGACAACACAAACTTGGAGGATACACTCGCGAGTCTATCCAAGGAACTAAATGTGAAAGTGCTTCCGCTTTCTCTACCCATAGGGCAACAGCACGAATTAAGCGGTGTAATAGACGTCATCGAAATGAAGGCCTATAACTATAACGGATCATCGAATATCGAAGAGATATCCATCCCCGGATACATGGAAGAGGCCGCTAGGTCACAGAGAGAAGAAATCATCGAGTCTGTTGCGGAGCTCGACGATGAGCTGCTGGAGAAATACCTCGAGGGTGAACCCATAGACGAGGAAAAGATAATCAGGATGCTGCACGAAGGTATTCTCGGCGCGAAGATATTCCCTGTCTTCGTAGGTTCGGCTACGCACATGATCGGAATAAACCTGCTGAGCGAAGCCGTAACGAAATACCTCCCGTCGCCTCTTGAGCGCAGGGTGATCACGGGAATAAACTCCGCCGGGGAAGAGGTCCTGAGAGCGCCGAGCGAGAAAGAACCTTTATCCGCATATGTATTCAAAACTATCTCAGACCCTTACGCGGGAAAGATATCGATATTCAGGGTATTCTCCGGCTTTATCAACGGAGATTCCAGCATATACAACTCTACAAAGAAAACAAGGGAGAAGCTGGGCCATATCCACAGGCTCGTCGGCAAGAAGGAATACCCCTTTAGCCCGGCTGCTTGCGGTGATATCGCCGCAGTAAATAAGCTCAAGGATGCATCCACTGGGGACACATTAACCGACGAATCCCACCAGATAGTAATTCCGCCCGTGGATCCCCCCCAGGCCGTCCTCTCGTACGCAATCGAACCCAAGAGCAGGAACGACGAGGACAAGCTAAACCCTTCCCTCGCGAAAATACAGGAAGAAGACCCGACTATCCACTACAGACTCGACGAAGAGACGAAAGAGTTTCTTCTCTCGGGCACGGGACAGTCGCACGTCGAGGTAATCGTCAATAAACTGAGAGACACATACGGGGTCAATGTCGAGCTCAAAACACCCAGAGTTCCTTACAAAGAGACCGTAAAGGGGAAGGCGAAGGCGGAGGGAAAATACATAAAACAGACAGGAGGCAGGGGCCAGTACGGAGACGCATGGTTAGAGGTAGAAGCTCAGCCCAGGGGAAACGGTTTCGAATTCGTCAACAAAATTGTTGGGGGAGTGATACCCAAGAACTTTATACCCTCCGTCGAAAAGGGGGTTATAGAGGCTATGAAGAAAGGGGTTACCGCGGGTTACCCCGTCGTGGACATGAAGGTCACGCTCTTTGACGGTAAGTACCATCCCGTAGACTCTTCGGATATCGCCTTCCAGATCGCGGGATCCATGGGTTTCAGGAAGGCCATGGAGGGGGCGAAGCCCGTAATCCTGGAGCCGGTAATGAAAATGGATATCACCGTACCCGACGAGTACATGGGAGATGTCATAGGTGACGTCAATTCGAGACGGGGTAAGGTTTCTGGTGTAGAATCGTTTGCAGGGACACACACGGTAAAGGCGCTCATACCGATGTCCGAAGTCCTCACCTATGCCCCGGAGCTGAGGTCGATTACGAGCGGGCAAGGAACCTTCCATATGGAATTCTCCCATTACGAAGAGGTTCCCGGCCACCTTATGGCGAAGATCATTGAAGAATCGGGCGAGTCCAGGGTTGCAGCCGAACATTGATATACGGCTCTCTTCTTAAGCCGCGGCATATATGACATGGGATATGGAGCAACGCCGGATCGCTCATGCAGATTTTTCCACATCGCCGGTAGAGACTTTTAAATCCCGACTGAATCTGGTATATAATTCGGAGTCTTATTAGCCTCTGAGGTCAAACGGCCGCGTGTATTGTATATAGAGATTGATCAGATCCCGGCATTAATAAGCTGGATACATCGATAAAATAAACATTTGCGAATAGCGTCGATAGATATAGGAACCAATACCTTAAGACTCCTCGTTTCGGAAGCGAGCGAGGGCGCTCCATTAAAGAAGATTTATATAGCACGCGAGATTACAAGACTCGGGGAGGGTCTTCACGGTGACGCGAAGCTCATGAACGAGATAGCGATCAAAAGGTCTCTCGAAGCCCTCTCTGTATTCTCTTCAAAAATTAAAGAATACGACGTCGGGACGCTGAGAGCAGTTGCCACGAGCGCCGTCAGAGAATCGCTAAACGGGCCCGATTTCGTAAAAATGGTCGGGGAAGAGACCGGCATACCCGTAGATGTAATAACAGGCGACGAAGAGGCAAGACTCACCGTAAAGGGAGTCCTTAACTCCGTAAAATTCGATACGCCGGATTGTCTTATTTTCGATATCGGGGGAGGCAGTACAGAGTATGTTTTTGTTAAGAACGGCACGATTTCCGATATTTCAAGCACGGCTATCGGGGTAGTGCATCTCACCGAACAGTATCTGAATAAAGATACCGAAACCGAGGATGATCTTGCTTCCCTCGGTTACAATATCGACGTTTTGCTGAATAGCGGACTCTCATCATTTTCCCGGCCTCACGTAGAGAACCTCACGCTCATAGGGACCGCCGGGACTCCGACCACGCTTGCGGCGATAGAGATGCGCCTCACCCGCTATAACCCGTCACTTGTAAACAATTTTATTCTTACACGGGAGATGATAGACAGGACTTTAAGAACACTCGTTAGAATCCCCCGCTCAGAGCGGATACACGTCCCGGGCCTCGAAAAGGGCAGGGAGGACCTCATCATATCGGGCGCACTGATTATCATAAAGACGATGGACCGGTTTTCTTTAGACAGCATGGTTGTCAGCGACGCCGGACTCCTCGAAGGGGTGGCGTATAACCTTATCAGCTAACAGGAAAAATATAACTATTGGGAATGAAAGAATCTTTAGCCCTTTTACGTTGACAAATAATTGAGGCGTTATTATATTTGCATAAGGGTTTGCTGGAACTGTCCTCTACCGAACGTATCAACAAAGCGGTATATACGGCCATATAGAACAAGTGATATAATATTCTATTAATCATAGATGCTTACAGGTCAGTATAAACCAGGAGGTAATTATGAATCAAGACGATGATGGAAAGGAAGGAGATATCGAGTTGACAGAGAACGAGGAGAATTACAAAGAGGAAGAAGAAAATAATAAAGAGAACCGAATGGAAGAAGTGAAGGACTATCAGGGGCTGTACCAGAAATATCTTAGACTCGCAGCCGATTTCGAGAACTATAGAAAAAGAAGCGCAAAGGAAAAAGCCGATGTTGTAGCGTACGGGAATGAGGAGCTGATAAAAGCGCTCCTAAACGTACTTGACAATCTGGAGCGGGCGCTTGGGCATGCCGATGAGAATGAAGACCCCAAGCCTGTCATAGAAGGGGTTAAGCTTGTCCATAAACAGTTCCTGAGTTGTCTTGAAAAATTCGGTGTACAGTTCATCGAGGCCTCCCCCGGCCAGCCTTTCGACCCTAGACTCCACCAGGCAATAGAACGCGTGGAATCTCCGGACTTCACGCCGGGGCTGATAATATCGGAAATGCTGCCCGGATACATGTTAAAGGACAGGCTTATCAGGCCGGCCCTTGTCGTAGTATCGAAAGGTTCGAACAACCCGGATGACGCGGATCAAAATATCGGGAGCAGCGGGCCCGGTAAAAACGGCTCGGCCGACATATTCGACTTAACAAAAGATGAATCCAAATAAGATTAACGGAAGATAAAAAATGGCGATAGTAGGAATCGATCTTGGAACCACAAACTCGTGTGTCGCTATAATAGAGGGCGGGAGTCCCGTAGTTATACCGAACGAGGAGGGAAGCAGGGTTACTCCTTCGGTTGTCGCTTTCACCGAGGACAATAGCCGGTTCGCGGGCGCCGTCGCGAAGAGACAGGCGGTGGTAAACCCATCCACCACGATTTTCGGCGTGAAACGACTTATAGGAAGACGTTTCGACTCTCCTGAAGTCCAAAAGGCTAAGCAGATAGTACCCTACGAAATTATCCCCAACGAATCCGGAGACGCTTGGATACAGACCAACTCCAGAACATACAGCCCCCAGGAGATATCCTCCATCGTTCTCGCAAAAATGAAACAGGTGGCCGAGGAATACCTGGGCTATGAGGTGACCGACGCCGTAATTACGGTTCCCGCGCATTTCAACGACCTCCAGAGGCAGGCAACCAAGGACGCCGGCAGAATAGCCGGCCTCAATGTGAGACGTATCATAAACGAACCCACGGCCGCAGCGCTGGCATACGGCTTCGATAAAACCGACAACAGAAGGATAGCGGTTTTCGACCTTGGAGGGGGTACCTTCGATATAACCATACTCGAAATCGCGAACGGAGTGTTCGAAGTAAAATCCACGAGCGGCGATACTTTCCTAGGTGGAGACGATTTCGACCAGATGCTTATAGAGCTTGTGCTCGAGGATTTTAAAAATCAGAACGAGATCGACCTCAGAGAAGATAAAATGGCGCTCCAGAGAATAAGGGAGACATGCGAAAAGGCAAAACAGGAGCTCTCGTCCATACTGGAGACGACGATAAACCTTCCGTTCATTGCGGTTGACCAGACCGGCCCTAAGCACATCAACTATAAAATCAGCAGGGACGAGTTCGAGCGCCTCGTCAAAGAACTCATAGACAGAGTCGAAACCCCCTGTAAACAGGCTCTCCTGGATGCAAAGTTTGACTCTTCAGAAATCGATGAAGTAGTACTCGTGGGAGGCATGACGAGAATGCCGAAAATTCACGAGAAAGTAAGAGAAATATTCAAAAAGGAGCCCGAGACCAGAATAAACCCGGAAGAGGTGGTGGCAATCGGGGCTTCGATCCAGGGCGGCGTGCTTGAAGGGAAGGTAGAGGAAGTGCTTCTGCTCGACGTAGTTCCGCTATCTCTTGGTGTTGAGACGCGAGGCGGCCTGTTTACTAAAATCATAGAGAGAAACACTACAATACCTACAAAAAGAAGCAGAGTATTCACGACTGCTTTCGATAATCAGGAGTTCGTCGGAATACACGTACTCCAGGGGGAAAGGGATCTTGTCGATGATAACATCTCTCTTGCGAACTTTAACCTGATAGGTATCCCCACAGCCCCCAGAGGTATACCTCAGATCGAAGTGTCGTTCGAAGTCGACGCCGACGGAATACTGCACGTTTCAGCGAAGGATCTGGGAACCGGGAAGAAACAGGAGATTCAGGTTTTCACGTCAGGCGGATTGACCGAAGAACAGATCCAAAACATGATTGAAGAGAGTAAAGAGAGCCATGATATCGACAAGAACCGCAAAGACCTTGTACTGCTCAAAAATGAAGCCGAAGGACTACTCTATTCCGTTAGAAAGACTCTCGATTCCTACGGAGATAAACTTGATTCGGAGCTGCGCCAGACGATCGAGAAATCCGTAGATAAAATGAACGAGGCTCTCATAGGTGTAGATTACGCAAATATAAAAGACACGTTCGACCAGTTGAGAGAAGCATCCTATAAATTCGCTGAAGTCATATATTCGAGACTGGAGAAAGGTACGGAATCACACAGTACGAATGAATAACTATTTTGTGCGGACTTTTTATTAATGACGAGTATTGATTATTATGAAATCCTGCAGATTGAACGCAGCTCCAGCAGTGAGGAAATAAAAAAGTCGTACAAGAGACTGGCGTTTGTATATCATCCTGACAGAAACCCCGGCGACACCGAGGCGGAAGAAAAATTTAAGCAAATAAACGAAGCATACCAAATACTTAGCGACTCGGACAAACGGGCTCGTTATGACAGCTTTGGTCACATATCATCAGAAGGGCTGTTCACGGATAGGGACTTCGAATCAAACTTCAGTGATATATTCGGCAACCTCTTTGAAGAGGTGTTCAACGCAGGCGGACGTGAAAGGGCGCAGAGGGGAAACGATCTCAAATACGCGCTCGACCTAACTTTCGAGGAATCGATCGATGGGTGCGAGAAAGTGCTCAGAATACCGAGGCGTGAAACATGCGCCGCGTGTAAGGGCAGCGGCGCCGCAAGCGGAGGTGAGGTAGTCTGCACAAGCTGCGGAGGCAGGGGGGAGATCAGATACTCTCAGGGGCTTTTCGCGATCAAGAGGACGTGCCCATCGTGCGGAGGAATGGGGAAGAGAATAACAAAGCCCTGTAACAAGTGCCGCGGAGAGCGGTACATCGTTAGAGAGCATGACGTTAAAGTAAGAGTCCCCGCAGGGATATCAGACGGTGTAAGGCTAAGGATGCGCGGAGAGGGCGACAGCGGTTATCTCAGCGGGCCTAACGGAGACCTATTTATAGAAATACACGTCGAGGAGCACCCACTCTTCAGGAGGGAAGGACAGGACCTTTACTGCAACGTTCCGATTGAGTTTGTAAAGGCGGCGCTGGGCGACGAAATACAAATCCCCACACCCAGGGGCATGAGTACGATAAAAATACCGCCGGGTACTCAGTCGGGACAGACCTTCAGACTAAAGGGTCAGGGCGTCCCGAAACTCGAAGGCAAAGGCGGAGGCGACCTCTATATTCAGGTGCAGGTGGAAGTCCCGGTAAAGCTCAATAAAAAGCAGCAGCTTTTACTGGAAGAGTTCGCCAGAGCAAGCGAAGAGGAAAACGTCCCTATGGTCAAGAGGTTCTTATCCAAGATTCACGAAATCATAAACAAGTGATTCCGAGAATCAACCGATGCTCCCTTAATGCAAACTCAATGCCCGCCCGCTATTGCGGGGATAATCGAAACAATATCGTCTTCTTTAAGGACCGTTTCCTTGCCGTTCAAGAACCTTATATCTTCGTTATTGACGTAGAGGTTTATGAATCTTCTGACGTTACCGGATTCATCGCAGAGTCTGTTTTTAATGCCGGGGTATTGACTTTCCATGGCGTCTATCAGCTGACCGACGTTCGTGGCGCTGATGTTAACCTCGTCCTTATCTGCAGTAAGTTTTCTAAGCGGTGTGGGAATGCGAACAGAGGGCATCTGTTATACCTCCTTTTTCTTCTTGTTCCTTTAATCTCGAATACAGATTCTCAAATTCCTCAAGACGCGCATCTATTATGTGAGGCTGCGGGACGTAATTTACGATCGCCTCCTGTGTCTTGAGACCGTTACCCGTTATGGACACTACTATGGACTCGTTTTTCGGTATGACTCCCTGCTCAATTAATTTCTTCGTCACTGCCATCGTAACCCCGCCCGCGGTCTCCGTGAATATGCCCTCCGTCTCCGCAAGGAGCTTGATACCGCTTACTATTTCTTCGTCGGTGACATCCTCACCCCACCCGCCGCTCTCCCTCATGACGCACATGGCGTAGAACCCGTCTGCGGGCGTTCCGATAGCGAGCGATTTGGCTATCGTGTCCGGTTTTACCGGCTTGAAAATTTCCCAATCGTTCTTTAACGCGGTAGTAATAGGGGAGCAGCCCGTAGCCTGGGCCCCGTAGATTTTAGTGCCGTTAGACTCTACAAGCCCGATCATCTCGAACTCTTTTATCGCTTTCCATACTTTAGTGAGCAGCGATCCGCTTGCCATCGGTACGACTATGTGCTTAGGCACCCGCCAGCCCATCTGCTCCATTATCTCAAACGTGTATGACTTGGAGCCTTCGGCATAATAGGGCCTCATATTGATGTTGACGAACGCCCACCTGAATTTTCCCGCTACCTCGCTGCAAAGCCTGTTGACGTCATCATAATTGCCCTTGATACCAATAAGCTTTGCGCCGTAGACTGTAGTGCCGATTATCTTCGCCTGCTCCAGGTTATGGGGGATGAAAATATAGCTGTCCAGGTTCCCCGATACAGTCAGAGAGGCTACGGCGTTTGCGAGGTTACCGGTAGAAGCGCATGCGGCAGTCGTGAATCCGAACTCCTTTGCTTTTGAAAGGGCGACCGAGACGACCCTGTCCTTAAACGACAAAGTAGGATAGCATACGGCGTCGTTTTTGACGTATATCTCCTTTACCCCAAGAGCTCTTCCGAGATTGTTGGCTTTGATGAGGGGTGTAAATCCCACTTTGAGCCCTACAGTGGGCTCTTCATCGATGGGCAGCAGTTCTTTATATCTCCAGATATTTCTGTCCCTTTTCTCTATCGCTTCCCGGGACATGACCTTCCTTATCTCATCGTAATTATAAACTGCCTCTAAGGGGCCGAAACATATCTCACAGACATGCAGCGGCTCCTTCGGATACTCTTCCCCGCATTCTTTACACTTCAGTCCCTTAACAAAACTCATAAAATCCCTCACGGATATATTGAATAAATTAAAGAAGTTACCCTTTCTCTCCCGGATTGTCAAAGCGCTGAGCCGCATTTATGAAAGGTTTACAGGTTCGCTCTCTTTTTTATTCACTCTATTTCTTTTTGTCCTGTAAAACTATTTTTTCAAACTGATCGGCCTCTATAATATTGCCGTTCTTTCTGTAGATACCGCCCACTACTAGATATTCTTTGTCCACGATCTTCCAGGTTCCCGGCATCACTATGTTGATATAGTTGCCGTCCAAGTCCGCCAGTTTGAAATTCGTGACAACCTCTTTGGACTTTCCCTCATTCTGCTTTAGGTTCGCCACTATTCCTTCAACCGCCACAGTAGCCCCGTCAAAAGCTATAGGCGAGAACAGTATCTTGGAAATTGGCGCCCTATATCCCAGCACGGTCGAACCCGGTATATATTCGGGCTTTTTATTACATGACGCAAGGGTGGAAAACAAAATCGCAGCTATCAATAATATTCTCTCAGGTTTCAATCTCTGTCCTTCCATATTCGGTCCGGCATAATAATCAATTTAGAATTATTGAGGCACCGAAGTTATATTTTACCTAACCCTGTAATTTAATATTAATATTGGGTCATGACTAGCACAGGGGATATTTT
>JBIOKC010000045.1:0-12764 GCA_044451425.1 Thermodesulfobacteriota bacterium | reverse complement strand
TAAACCCCGCAACAAACCAGCCTTACACGCAAGGGGATAGGGAGCAGGATATTTTGAATGCGACTCAAAGGCTGAGAGAGAGAGCGGACAATGAGGCGGGCGGTTTAAAATATCTCGCTAACATATATAGTGACGTCGGTGACGATTATTTTAACAGGGATGTATATCCGGAACTGATGCAGTATCTTGATTATGCTTTTTTTGAGACCTGGACCAGTCAGACGGACGGGACCCCCGAAACCGAGGCGGTTTGGTTGAATAGGGTGCTGATAGCCCAGGACATGATACAAAACAGGAGAGCGGAGCCGGTGGTTATGGGAGACTACGGTGATTACTGGTATGCGCTTTCGACGCTCCTTCTCGTTAGAGAGAACGGGAAAGGAATGATCTATACTCAGGACATGGTTTCAGACGCCGTGCTTCAAAAATTAAATGATATAGACCTGGGCGAGCCGTTGGACGTGTTTGCTTTCATTGATAATGTCTATCAAAGGGATTGGGAGAAAGGCAAGGTGATTGTAAATCCCGCCGATTCGGGAACTTTCATGATCTCTCTGGGACAGAATTATGAGGATGCTGAGACGGGTAATATTGCAGACAACGTTACTCTGCCTCCTAAAACAGGCAAGATTCTTATCATACGCTGATTAAGTATCCGAATTCCTTATTAACAGTTTTCGGTCATTATAGCTCATACTCGTGTCTGAACCCCCCCATTGATGGTAGCTTGATATACCGCAATCCTGTTCGCTTCCAGAAGGGATTGAGAATGTTCCTTAATAAACTTGTGGAAATCTTTACCTTTACCTTTTCCTTTTTCCTTCCAGATCAGGGGTACATATACTCGTATAGTTAAATTTCAGCTTATCACAAGCAGCCCTAATAATTGTAGGTTGATCGAATTGGAGAAGGAATTTGCCCAATTTACGCAGCATTGGTGCGAACCTTCGCAGGTCTATTTGATTGCTCGCATCAGCATTATCATACGGCGTTATCGCTTATCCGCCTGCCATAATTTAGACCGTCCTATCTGGATTTATATAGATATTATATTCTATCCCCTCAAGCAATTTCACAGTCTGCGTTACAACATTGTCACAACAAATTGCTGTTTTACTAATGAGCGGGATCTTTAAATCTTCCTTATCATACCGTGTATATAGGTAAATTATAGGGTGAGTGACGGGCCTCGAATCGGCGATCACTGGAGCTATAACCCAAAAGACGGGACTAGATTCGCGTTTGAAGACCGCTGGCCCGGGATCCTGCAGACTGAGCTCGGCAACTCATACAGGGTGATGGAGGAATCAGTGCCTGGGAGGACTACCAACTGGGATAGCCCTTTCCTCTCCGACAGGAACGGGCGGAAAGCCCTTCCGCTTGTGCTCGATAGCCACATGCCGGTAGATCTCTTTATATTGATGCTCGGTACTAACGACCTATGGAAGAGCTTTGGCTTCACCGCCTCGGACATAGCCGCGTCCTGTATGTCTATCATCTGGACTGTGCAGAAGGCCATGGCTGGGCCCGGTTTCGGAGTCCCTGAAATATTGCTCATCGCCCCGCAGCCTCTCGGCGCTCTGTCTCCTTTCATGAAGCTATATTTCGAAGGTCGTGCGCCCGTCTCGAGGCAGCTAGCGCGAGAGTATAAAAATTCGTCTCAGCTAACCGGATGCCATTTTCTCGACGCCTCGAAATATGTAAAATCAAGCAGGATAGACGGGGTTCACCTCGACGCCCCTGAGCAGAGAAAGTTCGCAATGGGTGTGAAAAAGTCCGTTTTGTCCATACTCGGAAAGGGGTAGCCATTATCCGGACGGGCAATTGAAAAAAGCCTGACGGCATGTATAATGAAGTCCGTTTATATTCTCTATCTGACCTTGGAATAAAACCCGTTTATCGATAGACGTAATACGCACAAGGAGGCTTTTATGAGCGAATGGAAGGTTATAAATCACGGAAATCCGGAAATTAAACCCTCGAAGGGCAGAAGGGCTATCTTCATAGGCAGGTATCAGCCCTACCACATGGGGCATGTGAGCCTGGTCAGGCAGAAGCTGGACAAGAGTATTCCGTGCCTGATTATGGTGAGGGATATACCGCCCGACCCTCAGAACCCTTTCACGACCGGGCAGACCGTGGATATGATTAGAAAGTATCACGAGAGTAAAGGCGATGATGTTGTCGTTATGGTCATACCGGATATAGAGTCCGTGAATTGGGGGAGGGGAGTGGGTTATGAAATGAATGAATTTTTCCCGCCCGACAACATCGGTTTCATCTCCGCGACTAAAATCAGAACCGCTATCGGCGAAGGCAATGACGATTGGCGGAGCCTGGTTGATGAATCCATTCAGGAAGATGTGGTCAAATACCTGAAAGGATAATGAGTTACGGTTATTACCTCATATATTTCTTTCAAAACTTGAAAACCAGCCGTCGGGAGGTGGCCTCATCGCCGCCTCTTCCATACCTCGTCATTGCCCGAATTAATTGTTTATTCGCTTTTTGACAACTGCCCTCAATAACCCTGAACCTTTTCTCGAATTGTGATTATAATATTGATGTAAGTTAATCGAGAGGATTATCATGACAAGACTTAATAATCATGAACAGGAATTCCGCAACTTTAATAAATTTTATGAATATTATCTCTCCGAGCACACCGATCCTTTAAACAGACGTCTCCATTTCCTGGGCTGTATTATTGTGCTTATACTGGCCCTCTCCGCCTTACTGACGGGGAAATTGATTTTGCTCCTGCTAGCTCCGGTATTCGGCTATGGGCTGGCGTGGGCGGGGCACTTTTTAGTCGAGAAGAATAAACCCGCCTCATTCAGACACCCGATATGGAGTCTCATGGGTGACTGGATGATGTTCAAGGATATCCTGACGGGGAAGATGAAGCTCTAACCGGAGACTGTCGTCCGCCGGATATGCTCTCCTTTATGACCGCCGTATCTAAATATTTACATAAACGGCAATTAATGGGTAAAATCATTGATGTCTCTGGCTTTTCCCGTAATTCGATAACGGTATTTTTCCTATGCCCAGGTTGCTCGTATTCCAACATGTCGCGCACGAAATTCTCGGCACGCTCGATCCCGTTTTAAGGGGTTCGGGTTTTAGGATCAAGTACGTAAATTTCGAACGCCATCCGAACTTCGATCCCAGCCTCGAAGGCTACGACGGTTTGATTGTGCTCGGTGGGCCTATGAACGTGGACGAAGTTGAGAGTTTCCCATATCTCGGAAGGGAGGTGTATTCGATAAGTAAGGCTCTCCATGCGGGAATGCCCATCCTCGGCATATGTCTCGGCTCACAGCTTATCGCAAAAGCCCTTGGCGCGAAGGTATATAAAAACAGGGAAAAGGAAATAGGCTGGTATGATCTTTCTACCACGGCCAAGGGTAAGAAAGATCCGCTCACTTCTCATTTCTCTGGTGTGGAAAAGGTTTTTCAGTGGCACGGTGACACATTCGATATTCCTGAAGGCGCGGAACTCCTGGCGTATTCTCCCTTATGTAAAAATCAGGCCTTCCGCTACGGGGATAATGTCTATGGGCTTCAGTTTCATCTCGAGGTGAACGAGCCGATGGTCGAGCGCTGGTTCCGGATACCGGCTAACAAAAAAGAAATACGAGAATTAAACGGGGAAATCGACCCGGACAGGATAAGAGAGGAAACCCCCTCATACATTCCCCGTCTCAAAGAGCTGAGTGATAAGGCGTTTGCCGAATTCATCGGACTCTTTGGTTTTACTAAAAAGCGTAAAAGCTTACCCTCGAGATAATACAGGGATTATGTTTCGTTTGTATTGCTGCTCTTTTTGGAAGCCGGTTGCTTTCCGAACTTCCTGTAGTCCTCCGCGAATGCTTTGAGCCTCTTATCGACCATGTAATTGACGGTCCCCCTCTTAAACTTCCCGCTCGCGCCCCTTGGACCGGCTTCCTTCCCAGTCATGATTTCTATTGCCTGGTCTATCGTTTCGACCGGGTATATGTGGAACTTCCCCGATTTCACCGCTTCCACGACATTTTTCTTGAGCATCAGGTTCCTCACGTTCTGGTAGGGGATTACTACTCCCTGCTCGCCTGTTAGTCCTTTTGCCTTGCATACTTCGTAGAACCCCTCCGCCTTCTCGTTCACGCCCCCGATTGGCTGTATCTGCCCCTTCTGGTTTACGGAGCCCGTGATTGCGAGGCTCTGTTTTACGGGGATGCCCGAGAGACTCGAGAGGAGCACAATAAGCTCGGCGGCCGAAGCGCTGTCCCCGTCTATCGTTTCGTAGCTCTGCTCGAACCCTATGCTTGCCGAGAGGCTGAGCGGTTTGTTCTGAGCGTACTTGGCTCCGATGTATCCGCTCAGGATGAGGACGCCTTTATCGTGGATATTTCCGCTCATTCTGGATTTCCTTTCGATGTTCACTACCCCTTCGGTTCCCATGAACGTCTCGCAAGTTATGCGTGACGGTTTTCCGAATGCATAATCCCCCAGGTTATAAACTGCAAGACCATTTATCTGCCCCGTCACCATCCCCTCTGTGTCGACAAGCAGAACCCCTTTCGCTATGAGTTCCTGGATTTTCTCCTCGACCATATTGGATCTGTATATCTTTTCCTCGATCGCTTTCTCGACGTCCTTCCTTGTTGTGGTTCCGTTTCCGCCGTCGAGCTTCGCCCAGTAATCCGCTTCTTTCAGGATTTTGTTTATGGAACCCAGCTGTACGGAAAGCTTGCTCTGGTCTCCCGCGAGTCTCGAGGAGTATTCGATAACCGTTTCAAGGCCGCTTTTGTCGAAGGGATTGAGGCCGTCCCTGTCGCATATCGATTTGATAAAGCAGGAGTACTGTGCTAACGTACCGTCGTTCTTGTCGACGACCGAGTCGAAATCCGCTTTCACCTTGAAGAGCTTTCTGAAGTCCTCGTCATAAGCGTAGAGCAGTTGATAAAAGGTAGGGTTCCCCGCGATGATAACTTTAACGTCGAGGTTTATCGGCTCGGGTCTTAACCCTATTGTGCTCGAATATCCGAACTGCTGATAAAGGTCCTCGATCCTCAGCTTCTGGTTCTCTATGGCTTTTTTAAGGGAATCCCATACAAAAGGGAATTTGAACATATCGAGCACTTCGAGCACGATATAGCCGCCGTTCGCCTTGGCGAGCGAGCCCGGTCGTATCATTGTGAAGTCCGTGAACAGCGCGCCGAACCTCGCTTCTTTCTCGATCGAGCCGAACAGGTTCGCGTACGTAGGCTGTGTTTCAAAGATCACGGGAGCACCTTCCGTAAGGGAATTGTCTATGAAGACGTTGACCTTGTATTCGGTGAATGTCTGCGGCTGCTGTGCAGGTATTCTGAAAGGGAAGGGCATTCCGGCCGACTGCATGTTCTTGTCCGGGAGGAAGTTATCGATGTTCTCGAGTATGTGTTTTTGCACTTGATCGAGATAATCGATTATTCTGGGGAAGATTTGATATTTCTCGCTCAGGTTCTCGATAAGACCGCGGACAGCGAATAGAGCGACCCGTCTTTCGAGCTCCTTCAGCCTCTCGCCGGCTTCGTTGTCCATCCTTCTTGCCATTTTCATGTTGTCGGCTACCTGGTTATCTATGATGTCTTTCCGTTTGCTGATTTCCTCCTTCGTGGCGTCGTCGAGCGCGTTGTATTGCTCCTGATTTATGGGCTTCCCCTCCACCAGCGGGATCGTGATTATCCCCGTCGGGGAAAACTGTATCTGGATCTTATTCTCTGCGGCCTGTTTCTGGAGCTCTTCGAAGAGAGCGTTCTTTTTCTTCTGGTATTCGTTCATCAGGCTCTGTCTCTGCTCATCGAATTCCTTGCTTTCGAAGGCCCTCGGTATATCCGCTTTCAGGATCTGGAGGAAGTCGTCCATATCTTTTTTGAAGAGCTTTCCCTTTCCCGTCGGCAGCTCGATAGCCTTGGGTTCGTTAGGGTCGATAAAATTATATACGTAGCACCAGTCCTTGGGTGTGGACTTCCCTGTAGCCACTCTCGCTAATATCGTCTCTATAGTCGTTGACTTTCCAACCCCCGTCGGTCCCACTAGGAAAATGTTGTATTCGGAGTAACCCATGCCTATCCCGAACTCTATCGATTCAACTGCCCTTTTCTGGCCTATGAAGTCGACGCAGGGCAGCAGGTCTTCAGTCGTTTTGAAGTTGAGCTGGCTTAAATCACAAAACCTGTATACCTGGGATGTTTTAAGTTCCTGAACTTTTCTCATCGGGATTCCCCTTTGTGCGGATTATTTGCTTTGCATGAATAATAATTCGAACCCAGCCAAGATATTACCATTTTGTGTATTCCAATCAAAATGTCGAGCGGTGGATATGTAATTATCCCCATAAACAGATTATTCTGTTTCCGCGGGAAAGAGGCAAGTGTTTTGGGGTTCTTTACAGTTTCTCTCCGTTTCGGCTGCCCGGTAGTCAGATTTATATAGCTCCCGGGGATAGTGGGAGGATAAGGCATCTCCAAAAATTATCGAGGTAAGTTCTTTAAATCTCCGGGTTAAAGTTCAAATCCTCGCCCCCGTTTTCGTTCCTTTAAAAAATTATCATTTTGTTTATCATTATTGCCTGATTATTTATCCGCAGCCCTGGGCTGTATATGCACTTGCTAAAAGACAGAGGAGATTTCTATTGAAACGAACGGCCGCTTTACTTTTTCTGATTCTTATCGTTGCGCAGTCATGCGCCTCGCCCGGCTCTCGTAATGAAGACGATTTCGTGAAGGGTGCACTTTTTCCCGTGGAAAATGACTTAAAGTGGGGGTTCATCAATAACAGGGGGGACTTGGTCATATCCTATAAATACGACGGCGCGGTCGATTTTTCGGAAGGCAGGGCGCTTGTGAAGGAGGGCGATAAATGGGGTTATATAAATGAGTTCGATATCATGGTGATAACCCCACAGTTCGAAGATGCGCAGAAATTCTCAGAAGGGCTCGCACAGGTCAAGATCGACGGCCGTTACGGTTATATAGATAAAGTCGGGAAGATAATCGCCGAGCCCCGATTTGAAAAATCGGAACCTTTCTCGGAAGGGCTCGCCAGCATCAAGGTCAACGGAAGGTGGGGATACATTGACAGAGAGGGGAAAATGGTCATCGAACCCCGTTACGACAGAGCTTTCAGCTTCTCTGACGGCTATGCCCTCATCGTGATTGACGGCAAGGGGGGGTATATAAAAAAGAACGGGGACTTCTTCATCAAGCCTGCTTATGAATTGGCTGAGGGATATTCAGACGGGCTCGCCTGTGTTTTTCAGAACGGTAAAGTCGTATACATCGACAAACTCGGGGAAGTAGCCATTAAACCGGATTTCGAAGGGGCCAGGCATTTCAAAGAGGGAGCGGCCGCGATTACAAAGAAGGGCAAGCAGGGTTTTATCAACAGGAGCGGGCTTATTATAGTCCAGCCCGAGTACGACGAAGTGGGCGATTTCTCGGAAGGGCTCGCGACGGTGAAGGTCGTGGGCAAATGGGGGTATGTCAATAAAAGGGGCGAGGTCGTGATAAAGCCGCAGTTCGAGACAGCAGTTAGTTTTTCCAATGGACTCGCAATAGTGGAGCTTGGCAACAGCAGGTGGGCGTATATAGACAGAAAGGGGAATTTCGTATGGAAGTCCGCTGACTGATGACTTAACCGGCCCCTATCTTCTGAGCAATTTCTCCGGTGGACATATCTGGTTCGGCCGGGCGCTGCGAGGGTTTCAAGAGCCCCGGTCGAGCCCAGGATTAAGCCCACGCCGAGAAGAGTCGCGATATTAAACATGCGCTGCCAGATGAATAGATCATAAGCCGCCGAGAATCCGACCCTGACAAAACCGGCTGATGCTACGCTCGGGGCATCAGCCAACTAAAACGCCTTCGTCATTGCGAGCTGACCTATGGTCCCGAAGACCCCCACGCCCGCCAGCATCAGGAGATTCGTCGTCTTATCCATAAATGAAATATCGAACTTCTTCCCCAAGGCGATGATCAAAATAAGACAAATGACTGTCGCTGTTCCAGTGAAGTGCGTGACGTTGATCCTTGGATCTATATCCCTCAGCTTACGGAGCAGAATCATAACCACCGCGCCTGCGAAAGCGGTAAAAAGCGCTACCAGCCCCGCGATATTCCGATCCGCAAGGTGTGCCTGCTCTATCAAAATTACGCCAGTCATGCCCAGTATTATCGAGAACCATAACCTTCTGCCCGTCGTTTCCCCGAGATTGAAGCCGGCCAGGAATGCGACCCAGATGGGTCTCGATTCGGTTATAACCGCTACGTCGGAGATGGGTAGCCTGGTGAGCGCGTAGAATATGGCTATCATGGCGGAGCTGCCCACGAAGCTCCTCAGCCACAAAAGCGGTCTGTTTATGAGAAAGGGCTTAAGTCCCGCCCGCCGTGTAAGGATAAGCGAAATCGCGAACGACTGCAGCATCCTCTGGAAGGCGAGTATGAGCCAATCACATTCGCTCCCGAGGGCGGGTATTAGGGCTCCCATGGTTGCGAAATCGAAGCCGCCCAGTATCATCCAGAATATTGCTTTGTTCGATTGGCCTATGTTGCGAAAGCTTTTTATTATATTGATTTAGTCCCGCTTATTCGAGAGAGCCGTCTCTCGAAATTTACAGTCCCAAGCATCCTATAGCTCGATATGACTGAAAGGTCTCTAAAAAGTATATGAATAATATACCCGATGTATATCATACTCCTTTATTCCGGATCCGAAGAGGCTCTATGTGAATGAATGAACTCAATGTTTGCGGGGGCTGGATCGGTACGTTCAAGCTGATGCACCGCCGACGTTTATAAGAGGCTGTCGGAGTCCTTAAGAAAGTTGAGGACTATCCGGTTGAATTCCTCAGGCTGTTCGATCGGAGCTACGTGTCCGCAGTTCTTGAGCGTGATTAAGGTCGAGTTCTCGATCTCCTCACTCAGGATTCTTGAGTATCTGGGCGGAATCAGTATGTCTTCTTCGCCTACTAAGATAAGGGTCGGCGCCTTTATCTCCGATAGTCGGCCGCGGAGGTCATGCCCCTTACTGGCTTTAGCGAGCCTGATGGTCGACTCTGCCGGGTTGATCGCCAGGTTCATCTCCCTGCTCGCCCTCATTTTATCCAGGTTCATTTTCGCAAACGATTCCGAGAAGAGATAAGGCAGGGCCACCTCATACCTGAGTCCGCTCCCGCCCGCCTCGGCTGCCCTGATCCATGACGTAACTATCAGCTCCAGGAGTGTATCCACATACGAGCAGGTATCGACGAGCACGAGCGCTCCAGTGCTTTCCGGGTAGAGGAGCGCGAAGTGCTGGGCGATCATGCCGCCGTTCGAGAGACCTATAAGGTGCGCTCTTGGTATTTCCAGCTTGTCGAGAAGTTTTTTCAGATCCAAGGCGTGGTCTTCCTGCGAATATTCGACGTCGGATTTATCTGAATGCCCCTGATCCCTGCAGTCGTATCTAAGTACCCTGTACTTCCTGCCGAATGCCTCTAACTGAAGCAGCCAGCCATTCACGTCCATAGTGAGACCGTTCAGGAACACCACGGGAAGTCCGGAGCCTGTAATTTCGTAATACAACTGTATGGAGTTGATTTTGACCCTGGGCATCCTGTTTCTAGACCTCGGGAATGTCTTTCAGAACGTCCCTGAGGTCTTTGATTATATAGTCGGGTTTAATCTCCGAATTTTCTATATCCTCTTCGGTCACAGACCCCGAGAGGGCGAGTATAGTGGATATGCCCGCTTTTTTTCCTCCGGTGATGTCGGTATCGAGACGGTCGCCGATTATCGCGAATCTGTCTTTGTCCCTGTGGAGATGTTCAGCGAGCGCTACTTCGAACATTATAACCTCCGGCTTCCCCGCCACCTGAGCCCGCTTTCCGCATGCCGTCTCTATGGATGCAAGCACCGCCCCTGTCGCAGGCAGCGGCCCCTCGGGGCCAGGGTAGGTCGGGTCGCGGTTAGTGGCGAAAAACTGAGCCCCCTTCCCGATGGCGAGCATCGCGAGCTTGATTTCTTCATAGTGGAAACCCGTATGGCCTCCCACAATGACGAAGTCAGCGCTTTTAGCTTCATCTTCGTCGACTATTTCAAGACCTGTAAGTTTGATTTCTTCCTTCAAGGACTTGCTTCCGATGACGTATGCCTTTTTGCGTTTTAGATCGACGAAAGAGGTCTTGATATGATAGGCTATGGCCATTCCCGAGGTAACGACGTCTCCCTGACTCACCGTGATTCCCATTCCCGTGAGTCTATCCTTATATTCGGCGGCTGTCTTTCTGGGATCGTTCGTCATAAAAATTACGGTCTTTCCGCTTCTCTTTAATTTGTTTATCGTTTCCACAGCTCCCGGGGTCTGGTTGTCTCCCACATACACCACACCGTCGAGGTCGATGAGGAAACAATCGAATAAGTCAGCTAGTCTCATTAGGGCCTTTCAGAGGGAATCTGTTGTCGGTATATTTTTAACTCGTTCTGCCAACTGGCAAATCGTTTTGCCTGCTCCGGTAAATCGTCCAGTCCCCGGCGGAACTCAACCCCATATATGTTTTTTAAGTTCTTCCTGCTTGCTGTCAGAGGATTCTTTTTTAAAGAGCGAGATTACCCTCAACTGGTCGTCCTGCGCGATCTCGACCCCGATAAGGTTAAGCACGTCGACGGCGGCCTGTCTGTAACCTTCGTAGAATTCTTCAACCTCTCCCGAGGCTCTCACGGTTTTTGAATCGAGATAAAGAGCCAGCGCGGCTAGCTCGGGCGGCACATCTTCCGATATTTCCAGCTCATATCCTTCCAACTGGCCGACGAGCAGGTGGTTCTTCCACGCCTGGATGACTTTATCTATGTCTTCCTTATGCATATTAATAACCTAACTATTATTGCGACTCGCTTCAAGTTCTCAAAGCAAGTTATCATCCCGGAAGCGCATTTTTAAAATACATGAGGGGCGCAGTGAGATGTGCGCAAGAGATAGAATTTACTTCTCGGTGTTCCTCTTGCTGAGCAGCTTGCTCGCGACGATGATATTGTCTCTTCCGGCCGTCTCTGCTATTTTCACCGCCTCCCCGAGGTTTACTTTATCTGACAGTGTGGCCAGCTTCAGCAGCATAGGCAGATTCACACCTGAAACCACCTCGACGTTGTTTTCCTCTAAAAACGTTAGACTTATATTGGACGGAGTACCGCCGAACATGTCCGTTACGAGAAGGATTCCGTCTTTTCCTTTAACTTTTTTTATCGCATTTTTTATTTCCTGCTTGAAGGTTTCGAATTCCCTGTCGGGGTGAAGGCAGACTCCTTCCATTTTCACCGAAGGGTTTGACGAGAGTACAAAGTTCACGGCAGAAATAAGCTCTTTCGCAAGTTCTCCATGGGTTACTACGACAATACCGACCATTCAGGTTATCTCCTTAGCTTTTTGATATGTCCCTATGTATGGTGACAGGGGATAAGTGGCCGAAGTGCTCCGACAGCTTCTTGGCTATGAGGACCGATCTGTGCTTTCCTCCGGTACACCCAATGGCTATCGTAAGGTATGTTTTACCTTCTTTTTCGTACCTGGGTATGAGAAATTCGAGGAATTCAGTGAGTTTCCCTATGTATTCTTTCGCATCTTCCTTGCTCATTACAAATTCCGCGATCTCTTGGTCCAAGCCGGTCAAGTCCCTGAGTTCTTCAATGAAGAAGGGGTTTGGCAGGAACCTCACGTCGAAAATCATATCTGCGTCATAAGGGTATCCGTGTTTATATCCGAAGGATAGTATATTGATAAGTAACTTCCGGGAAAGCGATTTATCGAATCTATTCTTGATAACTTCCTTAAACTGGTGAACGTTATAGTCCGTGGTGTCTATATAATTGCTCGAAAGTTCTTTCAGGTTTTTTAGCATTTCCCTTTCTCTCGATATTCCTTCGAGTATATTCCCGTCTGCCGAGAGAGGGTGCTTTCTTCTAGTTTCTTTGTATCTCCTGATGAGTGCGGCGTCCGACGAGTCTAGGAAGATGACGTCGATAGCGTGGCCTTTTTCCTTGAGTTCCCTGATGATTTCCGGTGCTCCCTCGAAAAACACCCCCTCCCTTATGTCAACAGCGAGGGCGACTTTGTTTATATCACCCTGGGAGTTTTCGCACAATTCGATGAACTTCGGCAAAAGCGTCATAGGGAGGTTATCGATGCAATAATAGCCGAGGTCCTCAAGAACATTCATAGCGGTGCTTTTGCCCGAACCGGATACGCCGCTGATGATAACCAGATTAGTCATTTAAGTCCTTAGTGGGCGGCTTGGATTTTTCAATCAATTATCAAAGTTATGAGCGGTATTAATGCCACTCATTTTCAGTAATTGATTACGTGCCGCCACTTCTATAATGGTAGCCATATTTCTACCCGGGCTAACAGGAATTACCAAATGGGGGAGTTTTACGCCTAAAATATTGTAACTACTTGTTTCCATTCCCAGCCTGTCGTATTCAGTATCAGGGTCCCAGTGTACAAGCTCAATAACCATGTCGATTTCTCTTTTATCCATAACCGATGTAGTCCCGAACAAGTCCTTTATATTAATTATACCCACCCCGCGCACTTCCATAAGATGCTTGACGCGCTCCGGCCCGTTACCAACCAGCTTCGATGCCCCGACTTTTCTGATCTCGACTATATCGTCCGAAATCAGTTTAGAACCTCTGTTTATTAAGTCAATAGCGCATTCGCTTTTGCCTATACCGCTCTTCCCGAGTATCAAAACCCCGAGTCTGTGT
>JBIOKC010000044.1:0-12947 GCA_044451425.1 Thermodesulfobacteriota bacterium | reverse complement strand
CGGCTTCCCATTCGTCCGGGTCGGTTGAACCGGGCATACCCCCATTCATCCTCCCGATAGGTAATTGGGTAATTGCCTTTTTCCCGCCTAACTCACTGTTATTATTGGAGTTAATTACCTCGTTTTGCAAACTAGGTAATTATTTTTTAGTGTTTCTAATAGGTTAGGTGTAAATATAGGGGTATTACCTAATTGCTTATCCGATGTAAGAAGGGTATATCTACTAGCGGCCCCTTTACCTTCGTTCCATTCAAGTGACCCATCCAATGAAAAATCTTTAAACCATCCCTGTAACGTACTATATGCAGGTTTTCCCCCGGTTTTCTTATGTACTTCTGAAATTTTAAATGGCGTGTCTGGAAAATATTTATGGATTATTGCTAATACTTCTTCTTGTTTGGGAGAGAGCTCCTTCATGCTTTGAATTAGAATCTTCTCGGCTAGGGATAGTACCGCCTCAAAATCTTTTACCTCTGCAATTAATCGTCCTTTTTCGTCTAATTTCCGTTGAGACTGATAAAGTAGGGTGTGTGTTCGAATAAGACTTAACAGCCGTGGGAAGTCCCTTCTGACGCGAGCCTTATTTTTTGGAAAGCTTTTAACAAGCTCCCTAGCGTAAGGGATATAAACACGGTGATTTTCAAGAAGGGTTTGCGCTGCTCGCCAGACTTTGACTTCCTCTATTACTTCCGGGCTTTGCGATTCTAATTGTTCAGCTTGCATAAAAAGGATATTAGCCGTCTGTTCTTCAGATTCATCAACGTATAAATCAAAGAGGCGAGTTTGATTCTCGCAGTGGACTCTTGTGGCGGTCGTCGTCTCAGCAAATACAAGCCCTTTTGCCGGTATGCGCTTTTCAATAGTCCCCCATTTTCCGGTTATCTCGTCTTTTTCGGGAATCATAATAGAGATTTCGCCTTCTGATAGAGCGGTTCTAATAGAATAGTCGGCTCCTTCGCCGCCTGAATGTTCAGCGATATGCAAAATTTTATGGTTGAGATCGCCCTGTCTATGAACAAGGGCCTTTGCAGTAAGAAAGGAAAACTTGAGTACGTCCGCCTCGGGGAAAAGGTTTAATACTATTCCTACAAGGTGAGATTTCCCGCTTGAACTCTGGCCTTTAACTATTGTACTTATCGAATCTTTTATAAAAAAACGCGAAGTAAAAGAGATGTAGAGTAGTTTTTGATTCATCTCCTCCCCTGTAAATCCTTGCCTCTTGGTGAAAGTAAGTAGATCAGAAAGAATATCGGTTGAGTTCAATAAAGCCCTGGCTTTCTCTATCTGCCCAGGCGTGAATACCTCTTTAGTTGACTGTTTTTCTTTCTTATCCCCTGGAAGATATTTTTTATATTCGGCCTCCATAGCTTCCATGTTTACACCCTCTCGGACTGCAAGGGTTTTAATCGTTCTTACTCTTGCAACCTCATTATCGAGCCGTATCAGCTCGCGGAGCATTAAACTGAAGTCAGTTTTCCCCTCAATGTGCGATTCTAATGTGGGTCTAGCACTCTCAATCAATTCCCGAAACTTCTCATTCCCATATCGGACTAAGTAATCATCTAAACCGTTCTTTGTCCCATCAGGTTCATTTGGCAAACGAATAGATCGGACATCGGCCCCCCGGTTAATCAATTCGATAGCAAGCCTCATCTCGGCTTGTCTAACGCTTAGTTTCTCCACAATATCGGAATCGTAAATAATATAGACTTTGCGGTACTTCCAGATGTATTTATCGAACTCCGTTAAAAAATCGCTTTCTTTGTCCTTAAAACCCCATACCCCTATAAGTCCGATACAGGGGAAACCTTCTAACGCCGCTTTCGCCGCTTTTTTTTCGCCCTCAGTAATAAAAACCGCTTTATCGGGAGAGTATTTACATAGGAGCGATTCTACTTGAGAGGGAATATAAGGATGGTTCCCGGCTCCTTTTTTAGACAGATACTTTATGCCTCCTATTGCCTTCTTTAGTTTTAGGCGTGAATACCCTGGTTTATTCGGATAACCAATCAAGTAACCGCCTACGTCTAAAATTTGCGTACCGTCAATAATGGTAAATCCCAAGTGTTCTTTTAATTCATTCTCGTTACGCAATAGCGATACTGGAAAATCCTCCAATGAGAGTCCGCTCTTTTGCAGATCATCATGTACCCATGTAGGGATATTCACATTGTTAGCTACATCCATCACATTTCTCCTCCGCTATTGATTTGTAAGCCCGTTTTTTCTGGGCATCTGCCCCTGGTTCCGGGGCCGATTCATATTGGGATATTTCATCTTTATCAATCCTAAGCCCGGAAAAACGGAATAAGCCGCTCTCCTCAATCTTGAAAATGGGGGTTAGGCTGTACTTTGTAACTGGCCGAGGGCTGCGCCGTCTTGAAAATCTTGGGGGAGGTGATACTATTTTTATTGTCATTGTGCTGTTTCTCCCGACATTCCCGCCGCTTGCCAGCCCTGCGGGTTTGTCTATATTGGATTTTTCACTGCGTCACCGTATTTTCCGGCTTATCGAAGTTGTTAAACTTATTTTTTATTGCTGACTCAAAATCACTGATCTCATTTTCAAGAAATTCACATAAGGAGCGGCCCTCCGCTCTGGTTTCCTTCCCATCGGAGATTATGGTTACTGACTCGACACCACCTGCAGAAACGATGATTGCCAATTTTCCGCTCATATAGATACCTCCTATATAGGAATCGATATGAAGCGCCCTTTTGTACGGTAATTATTTTTAGTAAATAAAAAATGTGCGATATTGCACAAAGAGAGTAATTCTTTTAGGCTAGTTGATCGAGCTTTTTAATATGGTCCTGTATCACACTTTTGGGTTTTGATAATTCTGATGCAATCTCCCGGACTGTATATCCCTCGTAGAGCATTTGAGCAATCTGTTTATCTAAGATGTCTTTATTTTTACTTAGGATTTTATTTGCTAGTACAATATCATAGATTCGACTTAGAGGAGTTAAATCTTTTATATCCTCTATTAGCTTATTATCTATATCTTCCCATCTTGTTTCCTTAAACTTCCGATCCTCGTCTTTCATATCGAGTGCTGCTGCTCTTACTGTAGTCCTTATTTTTACATCTCCGCTTTCGCATAGTTCCATCATTTCCGTAGAATCATCAGTTAAGCTGTACAAATACTCCCAAACAAAAACTGTAAAATAATGCTCATCATCAATCTTGCTTTTCCTTTTTTGATTATAATACCGCATAGCTTTCTCGCTTAATCTTTTTCTGGCTGAGTTTAATGCGGCTTGTGAATATTTGTCTGATTCTAATTCGCTCGCGTGAAATAAAAAAAGATGATCTAAAGTCCTTTTTTTGGTTAGGTGACGTTCCCATCTTCTGATTCCGAGCAAAAACATTAGGGTGAGTCCTAAGATTGTCCCAGCGAAGGAATAGTTACGTGCTTCCGCTATCAAGAAATCATCATTTTTATATTGAGATAGGTAATCGTGCAACAAATTACCCGGATGCCAGAGTTTAATATTGTCGTTCTCAATTGCTGTGATAGTCAGTTGTTTTGTAGAAGGTATCGAGTTTTCTAATACGTCCAGGGCATAACCTGAAAGCGTCCAAACTTCACGGCTGATTTCCGCGTCCCGCGCCGCAAGCCATGATATAAATTCGCTCTGCTCATTTAAAAAGCTGTCAGGTAAATCGGGATAGATTTGTTTATAGTCATTTATAATGTTCTTACAAAATTCCAGCAGATCCCGCTCAATCTTTTTCAATGTTTTGATTTTCCCATTCGGTAAGTTTAGTGCGGGGGTCATAGCCGCATATCCAATAGAAGAACAGAATTAGTTTAAACATGAGGTTTCCCAACGACCATATTGATTATATCATGAATTGCCCATTATTGGAATGTAGAATCTTTTTATGTTATGTTTTTAATCACAACCCAATATATCCCAATGACTTTTGTGCAAAGAAGGCTGCTTACTCCCCGTGAGTAGCCTTCTTTTGTTTCAAATAAAAAAATGTTAAAATTTAAAGTAATCGTCATTATCCACTTAGTTAATGGTGGTTTAAACCACAACCGAGGTAGGGATAATTGGGTATCCTGGGAAACATTCTAAATGAGTTAGCAAAACAGACTAGTGACCTGGGGTTTTCACAGTTAGACAATATTATCACCGCTCATCGTAAAGCGGGTTATGATAGGGCATTAGGCGAATTGATACAGACATTGCAGGGAGGTACGCCTAATCCCATAGCCGCTCCTTATAATCAGGCGCAGGGCATATTACAGGGTATGACTCCATACGGGGCGCAGGGAGCAGCCTCGAGTGTAGCACCTATGGCGACTACAGGTCAGGCGGCTCCGCTATCCGCATGGACTACCCCGGATGCGATAGCAACGTATAGAACTAATGATATTTATACTAATCAGAAAGAAAAGAATCCTCCAAATGCGATTGATCAGGCAATGAAGGATTTGTTCAATAGGCACAGAGTTGAACAACAACAACGACAACAAGAAGCGGAACAGTATTTCCTACAGTTCTAGAAGAAAGCGTTTCAACAGTCACAAACACAATCAAATATCGATAATGTTATGCAGAAAATTAAAATAGCCGTAAATCAGGGCAGAACACCGGCGGAGATTAAACAGGCTTTGCAGTCTTATGGTCTAAATCCATCGGATTACGGGTATTAGAATGGGGATTGGGATGTATCGGGGAATCCTTTTAATCACTTTATTACTTCTAATTCTTTCCGCTTGCGGGGGCAAAGAGTACCATACTCCAAGCTATGCAGCTCCGAGTAATTCCGTTTATCATGCTCCGGTCCTTCTCGATCCTGAGCATCTACCATCGAAGCTCTCCTGCTGCTTTGCAAACAGTTAGACAGCATTGGCGAATATCACATTCTACTTCGCCATGCCTGACCGCAGTGATCTGAAGCCCGCGCGAACCTCTTCTGTAAAGAGCTGCGGCTGTTCCCAGGCCGCAAAGTGTCCGCCTTTGTCGAGCTTGTTGTAATGGATGAGTTTGGGATACGCCCGTTCTGCCCAACTCCGCGGGGTTTGATAGAGTTCGTCAGGAAATGCGCTCACAGCAGCCGGGACGGAAACGCCTTTGACACTGAAAAAGCCGTACTTGCCCCAATTCTCCCAATAGAGACGGGCCCCGGAAATCGCCGTGTTCGTCAACCAGGTATACGTGATGTTGTCGAGGACGTCATCTCGTGTGAGGCCGCCGGGCTTTCCGGCAAAGACGCGTGAGATCAGCTCGTAGCTCCACTTATCGTGGTCCAGAAAATAGGCGGCTAGGCCGACGGGGGAATCCGCAATTCCGTACAACGTCTGTGGGCGCAACCCCATCTGGTAGGCGTAGCCAATGCCTTTGCTATAGACGAATTGCAGCCGCTCGTAAGCGAGTTTCTCGTCGGCGGAAAGACCTGACGGCGTCGGAGCGCCGGACTGGGCCGCCTTGTCAATATCGGGTGGGATGACACCAGGCATGTTGGAGTGAATGCCGAGCAATTCCGGAGGCGCCTGTGTAGCCATCACATCAGTGATAACCGCCCCCCAATCACCGCCTTGCGCCACAAACTGCGTGTATCCAAGGCGCTTCATCAGCACGACCCAGGCGCGTGCGATGCGGTCGGGGCCCCAGCCGGTAGTGGTTGGCTTGCCTGAATACCCGTAGCCCGGCATCGACGGAATCACCAGATGGAAAGCGTCCGATGCGCTCGCGCCATGTGCGGTAGGATTGGTCAGTGGATCGACAATCTTCAGTTGCTCGATGACCGAGCCAGGCCATCCGTGCGTGACGATTAGCGGCAACGCATCTTCATGTTTCGAACGAACGTGAATGAAATGAATGTCCAGCCCATCGATCTTGGTGATGAACTGCGGCAGGACAGTGAGCTTCGCCTCCACCTTCCGCCAATCGTAATCTGTTGCCCAATAGTGCGCGAGTTTCTGAATCGTCGCGAGTTGGACGCCTTGCGATTGATCCGTGACCGTCTCAGGATCAGGCCAGCGTGTCGCCGCTATGCGCTGACGAAGGTCAATGATTTCCTCTTCCGAAACGTGGATGTGGAAGGGGCGGATTGAGTTGTCTTCGACTCCTGGAATGTCTGACATTTTTACTTCCTCCTTTTATCTAGATTTACTACTTGTTTCTACTATACCAGATGTATATTTTATTCAAGCCCCCGGAAAGCGGTTCATGTTTTAAGTTAGATTTTTTCATATTTGAGCCTCTAGTGAGTTGAAACAAATCCACCTTTAAACTCCTTAGTTTTGTTATCTGATACGATAACCTGTGGAGCTGGAGGTTTGTATCCGAGTGAACTATGCGGCCTCACCTCATTGTAATTTCTTCTCCTCTGCTCAATGAGTACTTGTAAATTTTTCAAAATTTCCCCTGTCCTCCGATCCGCCCTTATCTTGATTTCTGCGCATTTTTTTATTAGCTTAATTCTCATACTCTGACTATAATTATCCGACTGTCTTAATGATGCTGTAAAAAGCGGGGAGATCATTGGGAATCGGTGAGCGCGAGATTAAAAGAAAGTCCGGGAAAGTAACGAAGTCCCGGACATTCACCGTCTATGTCGATACCGGGAAACGCTATGCGAACGGACGGAAGATATATAAGCGCGTAGTAAGGAGCCTGGGGAGTGTCCACGCAGTAAGTAAAGCGCAGGCGCAAGAGGTATACGACCGCATGCGAACGAAATATAAGACAAATAAATATCTTCACAATTCCCCTTGCCTGGCAGATTTCGTATCCCGTTACATAGCGCATAAGCGGGACGCGGAAGGAAAGAAGAGCTGGCAAAGGGACGTATATTCTCTTAACAACCTACTCTGTTATTTCGGCACTGATATAAAACTTTCCGAGATTGATTCGAAGAGCATAGACGAATATAAAGTCGACAGGCAAAAGACCGTATCGAAAAAGACGGTCAACAATGAACTAGAATGTCTCAGGAACTTATTTTTCTTAGCTGAGACCTGGGAAGAATTTGCCGGGAAAAACCCGGTATCGAAAGCGGGCCTTATAAAGAAGATTATTCGGGATAAGCGAAAGCCCCCGACTCCCGAGGAAGAAACTCTTATCATGTCCCGGTTAAATCCCTATGTGAGATGTATTTTCAAATTCGCCGCCAATACCGGAATGAGAATCAGCGAAGTAATCAACCTTGAGACAGATCAGATACATTCAACACAGTATTTTGAGGAAGGGAGAGTAAAAAAGATTAAGGTTGCTAAGCTCAATCCGTCCGATACAAAGACAGGGCAGGGTTATTCCCCTTAATTATGACGCTGTAGCGGCGATAGACGAGGCCATGGCGATGAATAAGGGCGAACATAAGCAAATATTCCTGAACCCCAACGGAAAGCCCTTTATCTCCTCTGGGGGAGTTTATAATTCATTCATACGCGCCTGTGAATCACTCGGTATAAGAAGGATCACCCCGCACGATCTCCGCAGACGCTTTGCCTCTCGTATAGTTGAGAGCGGGACCAGCCTCATAGACGCAAGGGATTTGTTAGGTCACACCTCTTATAAAATGCTTGAGACTTACGTCAATACTTCGATTAGCAAAATCAAAGCCGTTCAAAGCATTGCCGCGGGAAGGCCCTCATCAAAATCCAAACGAAAGAAAATATCCTAGTGTTGTGATTTTGTTGTGACGCTGAGGAAATTTCTATAGAATCTAGTGCTTTCTCATGCTTGATGATTCTTTAGATTTCTAATCTTATCGGATAGATAGTAAATTCTGCAATAATGAATAATAGTTAGAAAACCCCTGTATCGGGTGATAACCCCAGCTTGTCGAATTCTTTCTCCCGAATTTTACTTACCTTCCGCGTCAGCGCCGAGGCGGAAGAAAGGACGATACCTCCGCTCTGCGCCCGATGCTCACAGTCGGCTCCTCGGGAAGACAGTACGTTCCACTGGTTAACCCGTTTTATTTCATATAATCTAAACCAGGCGCGGGTCGGGAAAGCCCGTAGTGAGAATCATATGAAACGGAACCCGGAAACGAAACCTGACAAGACCGACAAGGAGAAGCCGCTTCGTAACGACGTCCGCTTCCTCGGGAATATACTGGGGCTAGTTATAAAGGAGCAGGAAGGGGAGGAGATATTCGACATCGAGGAAAAGATAAGGGCGCTCACGAAGGAGATGAGGAGTCATTACGAGAAAGCCCAGAAGGACGAGCTCGTCGCCACGATCAGAAGCCTATCCGACAGGGACCTCTACAAGGTCACGCGCGCATTCACCGTGTATTTCAAGCTCGTAAACATAGCGGAGCAGATACACAGGATAAGGCGGAGTCGCGAGTACAAGTACATCTCCGACGTGAAGGACTCGAGCGAGGGCTCTATCGAAAACCTCTTCCAGGCCCTTGGGGCAAAAGACGTCTCTTACGAGGAGTTCAGCGGCCTCCTCGATAAAATGTCCATTGAGCTCGTGCTCACCGCGCACCCCACCGAAGTCAACCGACACATAGTTTTAGAGAAGCTCAGACGCATCTCGACGCTCCTGGGGGAGATCGACAACCCGCTCACCGGCACCGACGGGAAGAAGCACCTCGAAGATGAGATACACGCCGAGCTCGACGGGCTCTGGCAGACGGAGGAGGTGCCGCCCTACAAGCTCACCCCGGTCGATGAGGCGAGGAACATCCACTATTATTTCAAGGAAACGATATTCGGAGCACTGGTCAGGATATATGACAAATTCGAGAGGAAGATAAGAGAGAATTACGGGATCCGGGACATAAAAGTACCACCGTTTCTCAGGTTCGGCTCCTGGGTAGGAGGGGACAGGGACGGGAATCCGTACGTGACCCACCTGATTACCCGCGAAGTGCTTATGATGCAGAAGTCTATGGTCCTTTCCAGGTACGTCGAGAAAATGGCGCGCCTGAAGAGGCAGCTCAGCTCTTCGGTAAAAATAGTTCCCGTGAGCGATGAGCTCGCGGCCCACGTAACAAAGGAAGTTAAATCCGCAGCCGAAAAATCCGGGATGCATAACCCGTGCGAGTATTACAGAGCTATGCTCGAATATATGGATAAAAGACTCCGTGCCGCGCTCGAAGAAATCGAGGGGGGTGGAGGGAGCGGTATCCCCCCATACATGAGCAAGGACGAGCTTCTCCGTGACCTTTCCTTAATCGACAGGAGCTTGAGGCGGAATAAAGGCGGGCATATTGCGGACTCCATACTCAAAAAGTTCATAAGGCAGGTCGAGGTCTTCGGCTTCCACATGGCCAAGCTCGACATAAGGCAGAACAGCTCCGTCCACAGGAATGCCGTGGCCGAGATAACGGAGCGATTAGGTTTGCCGTCCTACGGCAATATGAACGAAGACGAAAAGTTCGCATGGCTGACCGAAGAGATAAAAACTCCGCGCCCGCTCGTGCCGGACTGGCTCCCGTTGTCGGAAGAGACCGACGAGCTTCTCAAGACTTTCAGTGCTATCAGGGACTGCCTCACGGATGTAAGCCACGACTGTATAGATACTTACGTCATCAGCATGACCAGGAAAGCGGCAAACGTGCTCGAAGTGCTCCTTCTCGCTAAGGAGGCTGGGCTCTATCAGTCGGATAGGGAAGTCATAAGAAGCCGCCTTAATATCGTGCCGCTCTTCGAGACGATTGAAGATTTCAGGCACGCGCCCGAGATCATGCGCAAGCTCTTCTCAAACCCCGTTTACAGGGAGCACTTAAAAGCCAGGGGCCACATATCCGAGATAATGATAGGGTACTCCGACAGCGGCAAGGACGGCGGCATACTCTGCTCAGGATGGGAGATACACAAAGCCCAGACGGCGCTCAAGAAGGTATCGGACGAGTTCGGGATAAAGAACAAGTTCTTTCACGGAAGGGGCGGGACCGTGAGTAGGGGAGGGGGGCCAACGAACCAGGCGATACTCGCCCGGCCTGCGGGCACGGTCGAAGGGGTGATCAAGATAACCGAGCAGGGGGAGGTCATCTACAGCAACTACTCTCATCCTGAGATAGCCGAAGACAACCTTGAGCTTGTGATTTCTTCGGTCGTTCTCACTAGCCTTAGCGGCGAGAACGTCAAGCCGGAATGGGGAGAGGCGATGGAGGAGATAGCCTCGTACGCAAGATCGGCCTGGAGGGATCTCGTTTACGAGGACCCGGATTTCTACACTTACTTCGATATGTCAACGCCCATTTCCGTAATACAGCAGATGGGCATAGGCTCGCGTCCGGCGAGGAGAAAAAAGTCGAGGCGCATTGAGGACCTCCGCGCCATACCCTGGGTCTTCAGCTGGACCCAGAACCGGCACCTGATAACCGGTTTTTATTCGGTCGGCACTGCGCTCGATGCCTTCGTGCGCAAAAATCCCCGCAAGAACCTGGCGCTCCTTCAGCAGATGTACGAGGGATGGAGGTTCTTCAGATCGCATATAGACAACATACAGATGACTCTCAGCAGGGCCGATATGTGGATAGCGCTCGAGTACTCCTTCCTCGTGCGGCCGAGGGAGGTGGGTAAAAGGATTTTCGGGAGGATAAGGGGGGAGTTCGACCTCACGTCCGATATCGTTTTAAAAATAACCCGCCAGAAACGGATACTCGACAACAACACTTTCCTCCAGAAGTCTATTGAGCTCAGGAATCCGTATATAGACTCGCTCAGCTATATTCAGGTCGGATCGTTGAGGAGACTCTACAAGGGCGACTTCACACCGGGGGAAAAAACCACACTCACAGACAATATAAAGCTCAGCATAAACGGCATATCCGCCGGCCTCAAGAACACCGGCTAGCGCACACGTAGTGTGTTTTAAGATTTCTCCGTAACTCTTTTGCTCCGGCCAACAATCGAAGCCTGACCTGCACACCCTGAGCTTGTCGAAAGGATATCTTTCTTCACTGTCATCCCCGAATGCTTGAATCGGGAATCCGCATCTCTTATTATTGGTCAGGTATCATGCATGTGAGAGCAAGTCCCCGAATCCAATTCGGGACGGTCCAGCCGCGAAATTACCTTACTCTCTATCCTCGTCATAACTGGTCCCATCAGCCCCATTCTTGTGCAGAACCCCATGGAGCGTTTCGAGAAGCATCCTGGCTTTAAGGGGTTTACTCAGGAATGCGTCTAGCAGTTCCTCGTCCACCTCTATCAGCTCGTTCTCTTTCTGATAGCGGCAACGCTTATGATCTTGAGGGTGGGACGTTTCTTCTTAAGCAAGCGTATTACTGTCTTTCCTCCGATCACCGGCATCATCATATCCACGATGGCGGCTTCTATCCTCTTTTTCTTGTCCGATATTATATCCAGTGCCTCTTGTCCGTTGTTCGCTGTAAGCACTTTGTATCCGAATTCCTCAAGGATCGCCCTCGTTACGTCGAGCACTGAGGCCTCGTCGTCCACGACGAGAACCGTCTCGCCTTTCCCGTATGCGATGTCACTCTCGTCGTAAGCGCCTGAATTCTGTTGTTCCTTAACGGGGAGCACGGGCATGTATACGATGAAACTGCTCCCTTTCCCGGTCGTACTTTCGACGTGAATGTATCCTCCGTGTTCCTTTACTATCCCGTACGCTGTGGAAAGGACGAGCCCCGTACCCTTCTGTTTTTTAGTCGTAAAGAAGGGATCGAATATCTTGTTTACGACGTCGGGCGGTATCCCGGGCCCTGTGTCCGATATAACAATCTCGACGTATTCTCCGGACTTCATAACGATGTATCTGACTCCTTCGTCTCCGGCGATTAATATATTTCTTGTAGAAATTGTGAGTTCGCCCGAGCCCTGCATGGCGTCTCTCGCGTTCACGCAGATATTGAGCAGCACCTGGAGAAGCTGCGTATAGTCGCCACCGACTAGGTTCCGTATGCCGCCGTCGCTGTAGGACTTTATCTCTATGGATTTCGGAAAGGTCTGTTTCACGATCTTGAGGACGTCCGAGATCAGGTACTTAATATTGAGTGGCTGTTTCGTTATTTCCATACCTCGCGTGAACGAAAGCACCTGCCCTATGAGATCGGCTCCCCTCTCGGCGCTCGCTTCGGCAACGTTCAGTATCCTTTCGTATTTCTTGTCGCTGATACCCGACCTAAGCAGACTGAGCGACATCATTATGGGCTGGAGAATATTGTTGAGGTTGTGGGCTATTCCCCCAGTGTTCGCCAATCCGAGGCCCATAACTCACCCATTATTTTACCAATATAACCAGTATGTTAAGGAAGATTTAAAGACCCCACTCATTAGTAAAACAGTAATTTGTTGTGACAATGTTGTGACGCAGACTGTGAAATTGCTAGGAGGGGATAAAATATAATATCTATATAAATCCAGATAGGGCGGTCTAAATTATGGCAGGCGCACAGGAAATTGCCCCTATGACAATGCTGCTCCCTCAAATCGAGGATAGCGAGGGCGTTATAGACATTGAACCGTCTATCCCGAAGGAGAAGGGCAGAGCGCAGGGAGGGGGAATTACTTATAGACATGCAGGAAAAGGGAGAAGTTAGAAAAACAGAGCAGGGTCGTCCCGAAAAAGCCTCACATGATGAAGGCTTATTAACGGTGATGAGCCAAAATATCTCGAAGAAGTTGGTATTACTCCCATTCAGTCTCATATGTGGAAAACTCTCGCCGACATGCCAGAGCAAGAATTTGAAAAACATATATCAGAAAGAATTAGAAAATAAAGAAGAACAGACATCCGGTGGTATATACTACGAAGCCCCAAAAAATAAAGAATCCGCAGTCCAATGTTCATTTTTCAAGTGATACCGACAATTGGCAATTTATTCGTTCCCAGCTCTTTCGAGCTTCTTGAGGAGCGGCCTTATCAGGTCGAGCGGAAGTGGAAAGACTATCGTCGAGCTCTTTTCGGACGCCATCTCAGCAAGGGTCTGGAGGTATCGCAGCTGGAGCGCCATCGGGCTCCTCCCCAGTATATCGGATGCCTCCGCGAGCCTT
>JBIOKC010000043.1:0-12989 GCA_044451425.1 Thermodesulfobacteriota bacterium | reverse complement strand
GTCATGGTATTAATGGATTAATGTTTATCAATTGGAGGAAGTATGATATTTTATACTACTCATTATTTAAAAGGAGGCGGCTTAAGTCATGGAAGGATATAAGTATTCCGTATGTACCTTGGTAATTTCATTTACGGCTCTCGCCCTGTTTGTTTCGGGCTGCACCAATATAAACACGACTTCCTACTTCGCCCCGATCAAGACCAAGCTTCGCGACTTTCAAGCTGTGCAGTTCGAGACTCTTGAGACGCAGATCAAGGACTTCCCTAAGGACGCTCTTACGAAGATCCCTGTCAAGGCAGCCTCGCTCCTCGCTTCCGAGAATAAATTCAAAGAAGTTAAGTACGGAGAAATTGATAATATTCCTGCAGAGGATACTATAGTGTTGCTTGGCGAGGTTACTGATTACAGGCCGAGTTCTCAATTTTCGTTCGAGGGCGGGGGTCTCAAATTCGGCGAGGTTTCGATTTCAATCAAGCTTGCTCTAGTTAACAAGGCTACGGGAGACGAAATAGCGACAGGAGAGATAAACGGGTACAGCTCTACAGGTTTCATGGCGAAAGACATTTTCCAGAGCATGGCTGAAGAAGTCATCAAGTATGTAAATGAATCTTATTGAAAAATCCGATTGTATTTAACTAGAATTTAATCAGGGAGGATGATATGAGAAAATTTGTTTTATATGCTTTTCTGCTGACGGCGATAGCCGCTTTATCAGCGCTCGGTAGCCATAGTGCGGCTGCTCAGGTTGGAGGAGCCCCGGCCTTGTACAAGCAGGGCAGGGAGGCTTTTCTTAAATTTACGCCCGAAGGGTTTGATCAGGCGATCGCTCTCTATAATAAGGCGATCGCTGCGGATCCCAAGTACGCCCAGGTCTACGCCGGTCTTGCCGAGGTATATTCGTTCATGGGTTTTTACAGGTACGAAGTCAGAGAGGAATACGAGAAATACTATAACGATTCTTATGCGAACTTGGTAAAAGCCTTGCAGCTTGGCCCTAACCTCGAAGAGACGCAGCTTGCGCTTGCTTATAGCTATCTTCAGCTGAAAAGGGAGAAAGAAGCCCTGGCCACCGCCAAGAATATATTGGCGAAGAATCCTAGTAACGCTGAGGCATATTATATTCTCTGGTCGGCCGGCGGGAAGAACCCGGATTCCCCGGACATTCGAAAAGCGATCGAGCTCGACCCGAAATTCGTGCCGGCGTACGTAGGTTTGGGCGAATCCATATTCTTCAAGAAAAGGGCTTACGGACAGGCGAGTGAATATTTTAAAAAAGCCGCCGATCTCGCTCCTTCAGCGCAGATTCATAATCTGTTCGGAACCGCCCTCAGGACACAGGGTCACTACAATGAAGCGATCGGTGAGTATGAGAAGGCGATAAAACAGAATCCGAATTACGCTCCCGCATACATGAATCTGGGTATAACCTATTATTATATGAATCAATTCAACCAGAACATCGAGAATGAGAAAAAAGCTATATCGCTTAACCCGAATTATCCCGACTCATACTTTTTTATAGCACAAGGTTACGAAAAGGCGAATAATCCGCAGCAGGCGATTATGTACTACAAGAAGTTCCTCGAAGTGTCTATTGAGCAGGAAATGTACGCGGGTTACGCGGCGCAAGCCAAAGAGAGGCTTTCGGCGCTGGGGGCGGCCACTCATTAGACGTGGTAATTTGGCACGCTCCGGTTGAAGCGGGCGCGCTTGATTCAGATAGCGGCTGCCCGCCGCTCGGTCGGTCGTTGTTTAGGATTCGTAAAGTAAGTTCGGGCGGTGTCAGAAATATGTCCCGGGAAATGAAAGAGCCGGTCTTGATAGAACTTACATTCGGGATGGAGTCGAGCGCCAGCCTGTGGAACGTTATTTTCGAGGGTTTCGATCAGGAAGTCATACTCGTTTCGAGGTTCGTGGGGAAAGATACCTCGGCAATTAATACGCTCTATAAATTCGGAAACATTCTGGGGAAAGAATACAAAGACTGTTACGTTAAGATGACGTTTACAGGGATCGAGATTAAAAAGCCCTTGCCCAAAAACGATTTCTCGCTCGTAAACGAGTGGACGGGTCTCATGGAGAACGTTCGGGAGGAAATTGCGAAATTTATACCGGACACTCCGGATTCCCGTATAGTCGATTAAATAACCGTAACGTCCCCGGTTATTATCTTGACGGTGCTCTCGTCGTCTTTCTTTACTAGCAGATGTCCTTCCCTGTCTATCCCCGTCGCGATACCTTCGATAACCTCCCCTTTTTCCATTGTGACCCTGACTCGCCTGTTCTGCCCCCCCCACCTCTCCGTCCATTCCCTTATGATATAGGATTTGCCTCGTTTTTTAAATGACTCGTACCATGATTCGAGCCCGAGAAGCAGGTCTCCTGTAAACTTGGCCCGGTCGGTTTCCTCTCCCTTATTTTCTTTGATCGACGTGGCGAATTTCGCGGTCTCTCCCATCTCCCGTTTCATTTGCTCCCTCGACATGTTTATATTAACCCCGATTCCGACTACAACGTAATCGACCCTGTCCCCTTTGGGTGACATCTCTGTAAGCACGCCCGCGACCTTCCTGCCGTTGATCACTAAATCGTTGGGCCACTTAATCTCCGTCGGCGGTACTCCTGTTTTTCTTATCGTCTCGGTGAGTGCGATCGACGCGATGAATGTGAGGAGCGGCGATTCCCAGGCCGCAATCGACGGACGGAAGAGTACGGATATGTAGAGGTTCATTCCGGGCGGGGATATCCATCTGCGCCCGAGTCTCCCCCTTCCTCCCGTCTGTTTATCCGCGATCACGGTCGTTCCCTCGGACGCGCCGTTGTCAGCGAGCATGGATAATACGGAATTCGTCGATTCCGTTTCATCGTAGTAGTGTATAACTTTTCCGAATGTTCCGGTCTTGAGGAGGCCGTTTAGCTTGCGCAATATGGGCGAGGTCATGTTTTGCGTATCTCCGGGAAACGCCGTCTGCTATTTAGCAGTTTAACACTTTATTTATGGCATTTTAAAACTGTTAGGTGTGGGTCGGTATTATTCATCACGGTAATCGGTACCGGAATATTGCTTGACCGACCATATAATACAAATTCACTATAGTTATTTCGTATCGGAAAGTCGACGTTGAAGATATATATGTTTCCGTTTTTTTTTGCTCATGCTTCCTTTTATTATTCCCTCGGTCTATGGTGCGGAACAATCGCCCAGGCGGCATCCGGCCGGCCGAGGTTCAAATAAAGAAGGTGATACGGTCGGGATTATGGGCGGGTTCCGGAAAGAGAAGGGTTATTTCCTTTACGGGATAAAGAACATGATAAAAGCGGGAACTGTTGATGCTATATAGCTGCTATGTGCTTTTAGAGTGAGGAGTATGAATTCTAAGTTTTTAATTTATGACGGAGTTCATTTAAATTCCGCTTTTAAACAGCCGATTCCTCATATAATATCATTTGCATGAATCACTTCAGGAACGGGTTATTAGGACCGCTTCTAATCATAGTCATCATAATTTGTGCAGCGCTGGTCGTTCTCAACATTTTCCTGAACATAAAAATCAAGCAGTACTTGCCTGCGTACCTGGATGAGTTTTCCCGTGCGAGCGGATTGTCAATCGAGCTCGATGAGGCCGGTCTCGATCCTTTCTTCAGAATAAAATTGAGCGGTCTCAAGGTGTCGGACCCGCTGTCCGCTCAAAAAGCGCTTACCAAAATCGAGACGTTGACGATTGAGCCGCACCTCCTTCCTTCACTTATCATCCGGAAGATAGAAATCGGTGAGATTAAGATCGATAATCCTGTCATCAATTACCACAGAGAGAGTCTTGACAGACTCCTGACCCGGATCGGAATGGAGCAGAGAGGAGGTAAAGAGTCCCCGGTCGGGATAGAAAAGGTCGTGCTTAAGAATGCCCGCTTCGAGCTCGGTCCCGGATTGGCGTTCACGTCCAAAGGTCTTGTAATCCTCGTTACCGCCGATAAATCGCGGGACTCGTCCAGGATTAATATAAGGGGCAATGTTAGAATCTTTGAGAACGATATGGATGTCGAGGGGACGATAAATCTGCTGCCCAACGAAACGAACGGAAAGCTAAAAATAGCAACGGATAAAATTAGAACCGGGCCGCTCCTGGAGTCATTGATCTCCGCCAGGAATATTAAGGGCGTTTCGCGCCTGACATTTAAAATTGCGGAGGATATGGAGGCAGAAGGCGAAGTCGATATAAGGGCCGACGATAAAGGAAGCGACGCAATCAAAGACCCGCTCGGGGTTCTCAATTTTGATATGACGTATGATAAAACCGGGGATTCGGTCCATGTAGGCACTTTGGGATTTGATGTAATGGACGCAAGTAAGGGCGGGTTTGCGGGAGATATCGATGATGTTACAGGAGATATTAAATTCAATCTGAGCGGGTCCGCCTCCACGAGCGATTTAAAGCGGTTGTCGGAATGGATTCCGTATATGGATTCGGAAAAGCTCACCGGCTCACTCAAGTCCGACGATCTGAAGATAGACGGCTCGTTCAAAAAAGGCGATTTAGGACTTAATGGCGATATTGCGCTCGCCGATATCGGCTTTGCTCATAATAGCGTTTTTGAAATTACCGGTCTCGGCTGCAGTTTAAATCTGAAGCAGGGTTTGAGCGGAACAAGCGGCTACCCATTCACATCCAAGGGGTCATGCTCCGCACAGAAATTATTCTATAAAGACGTGGGCGATATCCGAAACATAACGACTGCGGTGGGTATTGAAGCCAGGGATGGGTGGGCAAAAAAGGAGCTCTCGCTCACTAACCTCAACAGCCTCTACATGGGCGGAAGGGTATCAGGCTCTATCGGCGTTAGTGATAAAGACGGAAAAAGTAAAGTCACAGGGATGCTCACCGGCGAGAATCTCGATTTGAAACAGGCGCCTAAATCCGTTGCTCCCTTCGACATGGAGGGCAATGCTCGGTCAGTCACCGCCGATATCGAGGGCGGTCATGATGATTACAAGGCCGGGATTTCATTCGCTGTAAGCGATTTTACGTTGAGGTTAAAGACCGGCAGCGAGTTTAAAGTCTTGAAGGCCATGTCCAACGGCGCACTCGATTTTGAATATGGAGCGAGAGCGGAGGAAGATAAAGGCGGTTCGGTTAACGAGCACGCGAGAAGAATTATAGTAAAGGGCAAAGGTCCGTCATACGAGAACCTCTCTTTCGGCGGGTACGTAATAAAGGCCGGTAAGATCGACGACCTCTTGTTCTCTCTCGACATAGGCGGCGACTGGACACTCAGCACTGCTTCACAGGGTTCGGGGTTTGAGGTTCTGGGGAAGGACGTACGCCTCGAGCAGTTCAAGGAGCACATTGACATTAAAGATAGCGGGAGAAGAGGGTTCAGGGGGACTATTGACGGAACCGGCGGCAGTTTCAAAAGCGTGGAATTCCCATCCTTGTCTGCCGAGTATCTGTTTAGCGGAGAGTTCGTCGACTTACAAAAACTTAGCGCTCAGGTGGGTTCGATTGGCGAGCTCAAAACAGACGACTTGAAGATCGGTTTCGGCGATCAAAAGGGCGGGTATCCCTATAAAATTACATTGAGAGACGGGATTCTCTCAGGGTTCGACAATGGATTGAGATCGGAGGGCATTTCCGCAAGTTTTATGGTAAATAACCCGGAAAACGCCAAGACCGAGTGGGAAGGTAAAATAACCGCTCTCAAAACCGATATCTTCTCAGAAATATTGGAAGGGCTCAATGTTGCAATCTCTTCTTCTCCGGAGGGGATAAAGCTAAGCGGGATTTCAGGCAAGTTCCTGAATGGAGAGATAAAAGGCGGGATCGATATCCTGACGTCGGATACCCCATCCCGTATTGCGGCTGCTCTCGAGCTCGAGAACGCATCCCTGAAATCGGGCGATCTCAATGCCGTTCTGGGCAAAGCCGCCCTCGATTTCGCGGGCACTCTTCCCGGAAATTCCCTTCCCGAGGGTTCGGGCAAGTTCATGTTCGAGAACCTGAATCTTAAAAGACAGGGTCTCGATGTCGTGTACGGCGGCTCACTGACTACCCGAACTTCCGGTGAAACCTTATTCATCGAAGATGGGTTTATAAGGAACGAGGGCCGAAACGAATTGATATTTTCGGGAGAAATGGATAATTCCCTAAGCTCGCAGAGGAGATTGGAAATAACTTTCCCCGAATTCGCGATAACCGACGCAGTCAAATTCCTGTCGCCCTTTATGCCCGGTGCGTTCAAAGAAGGCAGGGTCGGGGGAAGTGCCGGCTTCGTCGTTAGGATGAATAATCTCTTTGACACCGGGAGATACTGGAACGGAAGCCTCTTCCTCAAAGGAGCCTCTTTCGCCGCGGATGTCGGCGGCGGCGAGCTTTTTCTCAAAGATATAAACGGGACAATAACATTAAAAGACGAGGGGAAAACCGAAAACAAGCTCGCCTCCCTCATAGGCAGCGAGCTTGATCTCACGAGAGAGGTATATAAGAAGTACCTCCGCTCGTTTAAAGAAACGCCCTCTGATTCCGAAGCGGATCATCTCAGAATCGCCGAGATCGAGTACGGAATATTGAAGTTTGAAGACGTGGAATGCGATCTCGTCACGGGGCAGGACAAGATTGGAATTACGAAGCTCGTTTCAAATTTTTTCGGAGGTAAGCTATACGGCAGAGGGTTCATGAATTTGGGCGGAGATAAGAGCGATTATAATTTATCATTCCTATTCAATGACATAAGTCTCGACGCTATTTCAAAGAGGCTTTCCCCAGCCGAGGAGTACATTACCGGAAGAGTTAACGGTCTTGTATGGCTCTCCGGGGCAGGAGGCGAGCTCGGCATGATTGATGGTCCTTTTGAATTCTGGTCCGTAAGCTCGGCAAAAGAGCCGAGAGAGATAGGCAAAGCGCTTCTCGACAAGCTCGGCGTCAAAGAGAGACTCATCCTCGGGTCGTCACGGAGCTATGATAACGGGGAAATTTCAGGTTATATTAAAGACGGTGTGATAACGTTTAAGAAGTTCAATATTTCGAACTCGATTTTGGGAATTAGGAATTTATCGATTCAGGCAGACCCCGTTAAAAATTCGATTTCCATCTCCCATCTTGTCTCGGTGATTAGGGAGATCGCAAGGAGGTCTCAAACGGGCGGTCCGGCCATACAAACGCAATAAAGAGGTGTTTATGAATAGAACCGTGATAAAACTACTGAAATTCTCATTACTCATATCGTTTTTTTATTCGGTGTCGTGTGCGACCATAACCGTAAATGTTTACTTCCCAGCGGAAGAGGTTAGGGAAGCGTATTCGAATCTTGAGCAAGAATTCCTTGAGCAGGGTTCGGGCGCTCCCGATACGCAGAAAAAACAGCAGCCGAAAGAGATCAAGCCCTCGCCTTCTCCATCTCCTGCCCCTCAGAGCCTCAGAAAATACCCTGACAAACCCGTCCTTACGTCCGAACGGAAATATATATTATTAAAGAAAGAAATATCCCTGGATTTCAGCAATTACGCATGGGCTCAAGGCAACGTGGCTGAGCAGATAACCCAGAAGATACGCGGCATGCCCGAAGTAGTGCAGGCGTATAGGAGGAGATCTCAGCGTCTTTCCGAAATTAACCAGATGCTTTCTAAAGGTCTTGTGATGGAAGGCAATCAGGGGCTTCTCGTTCAGAAGGGCAGTCTCACACCGCAGCAGACACAGGCTTTTAACGCCGAGAACCCAGACCGTCAGATAATTATCAGAGGTATGGCGAGGGCTATAGTGGAGATTAACAATATAGACCCAACACCTGAGAATATTGATAAAGTGTTGCCTGAAGCGGCGAGACAATTTGCAAGCGTGAGGCTAAGCGAGAGTCGTTAAATATTTCCTTGCTGGAATTCTTGTAAGCGGAATTCAGACCTGTAAGTTTCGAGTTTAAGCTTCGGAACTGCGCGGTAATCTGACGGAGGAAATTTTAATAATCCGTATTCTCCATTGCTTTCATTTTTAATAATTTGTAATCCTGAACTTGTTTCAGGATCTTAAAGAAGTGCAAGTGTGGACTTTCTTATTGTTACCCGCTTGTCCTTAGGGATAGAGTCTACGCTCATATGCGGTTTCCGTACTACCTTTCTCCTTCTAATAAATAAACGACGGCCCGCGCGACCCAAGCTTGTCGAAGCATAGAGCTAGCCAAGTACGCATGCTCGGCCGTTATAGTCTGAATACCTACTTTCTCTCCCGCTATCGCTTCCCGCCAAAATCTACTATATTTCATAATAAGAGCTCCAGGTGGAGGTTTATGAAATGAACGAGGTCTTCAAGCCGGGTTTCACAGCCCTGATCATAAGTTCGACCAAATACAAGATGTTCAATTTTATGCTCTCGATATTGCTTCTCCTGATCCTCTCGGCTGTGCTTGAAGGGACCGGATACAGGTATCTGGCCATAAATTCGATTAGCAGCATTGTGTTTATTCTCGGGGCTTATGCGGTGGGCGCCGGGAATAGAAAGACGCTCCTCGTCCTGATCGTGCTTGGGCTTCCGTGGTTCTTATCTGAGTGGACGTTTACAAAATCGAGCCGTACTATTTTCTCGAGCCTGCTCTTTTTTCTTTTCGTCACAATCACCATCCTGGATCACATCTTAAAATCCGATGAGGTGACGACCGATACGCTGTACGGCGCCGTATGCGTGTATCTCGTGCTCGGCATACTATGGGCGTGTATTTACGGGTTGCTCGAGTACGTCTCTCCCGGGGCTGTATTTAAAGGTTATAGCGGCGATATCGATAACAAGATGAGCACGAATGAGCTGCTTTATTACAGCTATACGACGCTCGCTACTCTGGGATACGGCGACATCACCTCGATCACTCACGTGGGCAGGATAACATCCGTGCTCGAGGCGATTATCGGCCAGCTCTATATAACATTTCTCGTTGCGAGGCTAGTCAGCATATATACGGCTAACGCCATCAGGAAGAGAAACTGATCAGGTCAAAAAGGTCACTAACGCCATCTGACTTATAAATTTTATCCCCAGCACAATGATGCCTATCCTCACCCACCAGCCGAAGAACAAAATCAAAGTAAATAGCTCTATCGGGTAGCGCATCATCCCGCATGCCGCATAAAACGGATGGACGGGGATCGGCGATAACGCTCCGCCCACTAAAATCAGACTCAACTTCCTGAGCGAGCCTCTCCTCGTCCACTTGCGGTCTTCGACTTCCGGGAATCTTCTTCTCACGAATGACATATTCCCGAAGAACCTGCCCAGGAGGTAAGAGACTGAGGAGCCGGTCATCGCTCCCAGCGCGATGAGCGTTATCAGTCTCAACGGCTCGAATCCCAGGAGCGTGCCGAGCACCGCGTACTCCGAGACGGGCAGTGTGAGTGGAGAGGTGCTGACTGCTGATAATGTATATAGCATTACGTCCGTGTAGCTCTGACCGTACCTCGTAAGCAGTTTTCCTCCGATCGAAAGAAACCTTTCCCCGTATAGTATCGATATTACGGAGCTCGTCACCATCATGCCCGCGGTTACGAGTAAGACAAGTTTTAGCGAATTCGGGATTGACAAGGGTCGAAAAGAGATCATCTCAGTCTATCATTCAATCACATGGATATTTAATCGGGGTTAAGGGGGGATGAATGCACGGTGAAGCTTTAGATGAAGTCCCGGCTTTTTTATAATTTTAGTTTCTGGGAATTGATAACCTCCTGAAATCTGGTTCAATATCTGGCATGAGCAGACGCAAAATCGTGATAATCCCTGGGGACGGGATAGGTCCCGAAATCATGGAAGCGGTGAAAAAGGTGATAGAAGTATCAGGCGCTGCCATAGAATGGGTGGAGCACCCGGCGGGTCTGGCCGCGCTCGAGAAGGGTCTCGACGTCCTGCCGGACGAGACCGTAGAAGCTTTAAAAGAGTATAAGGTCGCTTTGAAGGGCCCCTGCACTACGCCCATAGGCGAAGGCTTTACCTCTGTTAACGTGAAGCTGAGGAAGACACTCGACCTTTACGCCGCCGTGAGACCGGTGAGAAACCTGCCGGGTGTTATAACCGGGTTCAGGAACGTGGACATCGTTATTATTCGTGAGAATACCGAGGGTCTTTACAGCGGCGTAGAAAATATAGTCACGCCGGGCGTTGTTATGAGCATGAAAGTGGCTACCGAAAAGGCCTGCACCCGCATTTCGCACTGGGCTTTCGAGTATGCGCGCCACCGTCAGAGAAAGAAAATCACTGTCTTTCATAAAGCCAACATAATGAAACTGACTGATGGTCTTTTTATAAGGAAGTCTAAAGAAGCAAGTAAAGGGTATACCGACATTCAGTACGAGGAGATGATAATCGATGCGGGCTGTATGAAGCTCGTTCAGAACCCCGCGCTCTTCGATGTGCTGCTCCTCGAGAATCTGTACGGGGACTTGATAAGCGACCTGTGCGCGGGCTTGGTCGGCGGGCTGGGCGTCGTCCCCGGCGCTAATATAGGCGACAGAGAAGCCGTTTTCGAGGCTGTTCACGGCTCGGCTCCCGATATAGCAGGGAAGGGTGTCGCGAACCCTCTCGCTCTCCTCATGTCAGGCGTGATGATGCTGAACCATCTCGCCGACTCGGAAGAGCGGGAAGATTTTCGCGCATGCGCCGGAAAGATTAAAAATGCCTACGACAGCGCTCTTCAGGAAGGCGACAGGACTCGCGACCTGGGCGGCAGGCTCGGCACGATGGAGTTCGCCGACGCGCTTATTAATAGAATGTAGAATTTCATCTCGGAGTAGAGTCGGCGGTGAGAGTGCCTGGGTTAACCGGTCGGCTCGAGGTTCTTCTCCATAACCCTGAGAAAGTTTCCGCCCATTATCTTTCGCACTCGTATTTCCGAGTACCCTTTCTCGAGGAAGAATTCCGCTATCTTCGGCAGGTCGGAGATCTTTCTCAGGTCTTCGGGAAAATCCTCGATCCTTGCCCCGTCCATGTCACTCCCGATGCCGACGTGGTCCTCTCCGCAGACCCTGGTGATGTAATCCGTATGGGCGAACACGTCTTCTATGCTCGGCGTTTTATCGCTCGTCCTGAGGAACTGGTTATAGAGAACTATGCCGATGACGCCCCCTCTTTCCGATATGGCGAGGAGCTGGTCGTCTTTCAAATTCCTCGGATGGTTTGTGAGCGACCTTGCGTTCGAGTGAGACGCGATCGGGATGAGGGTCGTTAGCCCTATAGCTTCCCAGAACCCCCTTTCGTTTATATGCGAGAGGTCGAGCGTGATGCGGAACTCGTTCATTCTCCATATCAGCTCCCTCCCCTCGGACGAAAGCCCTTCCTCGGTTTCGTTCCCCGAGGCGTATCGGTTCTTGTCGTTCCACGTGAGGCCTATGATCCTCACTCCCCTCTCATAGAACTCGCCCAGCTTATCCGGTCTTTCCACTGGGTCCGCACCCTCCATAAGAGTGAGGAATCCGATTCTCCCGTTCTTGCCCGCTCTCTTCAGATCCCCAAATGTTTTTATCTGGAATACTTCGCCGCGGTGTTCCCGATAGATCATGTCGTATGTATCGAATTGTTCGAGTGCCATCTGGAGCGTCTTTTCCGGTTTGTGTTTCGGGTGCACGAATATGGTGTTGAATACGAGCCTGATATTCCCTTCCCTGAGCCTTGGGAGCGTGATCATACAGGGGACAGAAGGGTTAACGAAATCCCTGCCGAAGTGGTTAACGTGGAACGCTATATCTTCATGAGCATCGAGTATCAAAAGATCGTTAAGCATTTTTTGTTAGTCGTTATGACTCGGAGACAATAAGTATTACAGGATAAATCTCTTGATGCTACTTTTAAGAAAGAAACGTTGAAATTGATGAGAAGCCGGAGGCTCTCGCTTCGGATCTCGGCGCCTTCGCGGCTATGAATAAAACCCCATGCTCGCGTAGCTCACCACGGACCCCGTATCGGGTTCGAGCGCCTGACCATAATCGAGCAGCTTTCCCATGTCGGCTTGGATTGTGGCGAGAGTCGCATAGATCGGGGAAAGGCCGCAGATTTTTCGCCAGTCCTTTTCTTGCTCTACAGACCTGTAAAACCCTTCGGCGTCGAGTTTCTCACCGAACGAGAGGCTCAGCATGTCCCTCTCCCTTATTTTTCCGAGAGTCGATTCGTTTACGGGCTCATTGTCCCCGAACTTCAGTCCCACATGGGCCATATCCGCCCCGGCTATTATGAAGACGTTATCCCCCATTTCGTTTATGATTTCATCGACCGTATCAAGAAATCCCGAAATCCTTTCGTCCTCAGTTGGAGATTTGCCGTCCTCGACTAATCTTTGGAATGAATTGCAGAGTATGGGAACGATCCTGTATTTCCCTTTACCGTTCAGTATGTGCTGCAGAAACGCCACCTGGAACTCGATCGAATGCTCCATACGGTGTGAAATCTCACCTTCGAATAAATCCCAGCCGCATGCCGCTTCGAGCTTTTCTATGATATGTCTGTCCGTCTCCGCCTCACCTAGAGGTGTATTGAAGCTCTTTCTCGTGAGAATAAACGGGTTCTCCACCTCAGCGTAATGAGATGTCCCGAAAATTATAAAGGTATCGGCCGGGCTCTCCCGGAGTAATTCTCTGTATGCGAGCGCATATGAAACCCCGCCTCTTCTGTAGTCGATGTGCGGCGATATTATCCCCTTTAGCTTTCCCAGAGTCTCTCCGTAGGGTTGTGTTTCCTCTGCCTTGCGGATAAAGGACTTAAACCACCTGTCGAGCTCCCGCGAGTCCTCAGGGTAGGAAAGACCTGCGTGGCTCGACTCCCTTGCCCGAGTCCGTCTGAAGTCGGACTCTATCCGGCTTTTAAAGTCCCTGAAGTTTTCACTCTCGAGAAAGAGGGCATCGTCCAGCTGCTCGATCAGGCGCTCTATGTCTTCCGATAATACGAGGTCGCCGTATATCTCCATCAGTAGGTTCTGTATCTCGCGGACTGTTTTCGTTCCGTCGAAGAGGCTCAGGATTATAAGTGTCT
>JBIOKC010000042.1:0-13359 GCA_044451425.1 Thermodesulfobacteriota bacterium | reverse complement strand
CTACGAATAAGGGGAGCTTTATCCCTGTAAGCGTTGTCCCGGAGGGCTACGTATTCGTTATGGGGGATAACAGGGACAACAGCCAGGACAGCAGGTTCTGGGGGTTTGTCCCCGAAGAAAATATCGCTGGTAAAGCCTTCCTCATACATTGGTCGTGGGATTTCGACAATCCTGATATTCAGAATAAAGTCAGATGGAAGAGAATACTTACGGGTATAGATTAAGAGGCTTTTTGGATTTATTATGGGGGGAGGGAGGGAGCGTTAAATGAAAAACTTGTCTTCTATATTTTGGATATTGGTGCTTGCGCTCATTATCTATGTCGGGTTCAAGGTCGTCCCCATATATTACCGCGGGATTTTCGGCATAAGTGGCGTGTGCAAGGAGAACGCTGACGTTTATCATATACGGCCTAATCGCGCGCAGATGGATATCTACGAGAAGCTTGCCGAATTCGGGATCCCAAAAGAGAAAAGCGAAGTCAGCATAATTCCGTCTGACGACAAGGTGGTTATTACTATCACGTATGACGATTCCGCGACTTTCTTCGACAGGTACACACGTGATTTTCATTTCGAAAGCACATGCGACGGAGTTCTCAGGAGTTATTATTAGCCGGGTGATCTATGCCGAATAAAACAGTAATGGACGTGGACTCTATAAACAGGACCATTCAGAGGATAGTGAACCAGATCCTCGAAAGGAATAACGGCGCTGAGGACCTGGCTATCATCGGTGTAAGGACGAGGGGCGTGTATTTAGCCGAGAGGATTGCGGCCGAGATAGACAAGCTCGAAGGGATAAGGCCTCTGATGGGGACGCTCGATATATCTCTTTACAGAGACGACCTCAGAAGAAAAACGGAATGGCCTAAGGTCAAAAAAACGGAAATACCGTTCTCCGTCGAGGACAAGAAGGTAATTCTCGTGGATGACGTCATATACACGGGGCGTACGACGAGGGCTGCGATAGAAGAGATAATGGATTACGGGAGGCCTTCCTCCATACAGCTTGCCGTCCTTGTGGACAGGGGACATAGGGAACTTCCGATTCAGGCCGACTACGTCGGCGTCAAACTAAATACCCTCAGCACCGAAGAGGTCAGGGTTCATTTAAAGGAGGCCGACGGTAAGGACGAAGTCCTTTTAGTGCAAGGGTAAGATGGCTTTCGAACGGAAACACATACTGGGACTGGAAGAATTGACAGCCGAGGAAATAACCCTCGTGCTCGATACTGCGGAGTCCATGAAAGAGGTCTCGGAGAGGGACGTGAAGAAGGTCCCAGCATTAAGGGGCGTCACGGTCTGCAACCTTTTTTTCGAACCGAGCACCAGGACGAGGTCGTCCTTCGAGATCGCCGAGAAAAGACTGAGCGCAGACGTTTTAAATTTCACCTCTTCCCAGAGCAGCGTAGTTAAGGGAGAGAGTCTCCTCGATACGGCTAGAAACATCGAAGCCATGGGGGCGAGCATGATAGTCATCCGACACCCCATGTCGGGCGCGCCGTGGCTCCTGGCTAGGGAGCTCGACTCCTCGATAATCAACGCGGGTGACGGCTCGCACGAGCATCCGAGTCAGGCCCTCCTTGACCTGTTCACGATAAGACAGATCAAGCGCAGGATCGAAGGCTTGAGGGTCGTGATTGTGGGCGATATCCTCCACAGCCGCGTCGCGAGGTCGAATATCTGGGGATTCATGAAGCTGGGAGCGGAAGTCAGGGTTGTAGGTCCCCCGACTCTTGTGCCAAAATATATAGAAAATATCGGTGTGAATGCTTTTTTCAGCCTTGATCAGGCCATAGATGAGGCGGACGTGATAATTATGCTCAGGATACAGAAGGAAAGGCAGGACTCTGAATACTTCCCGTCTCTCAGGGAATATTCGAGGTTTTACGGGCTCACGCGCGAAAAGTTGGTGAGAGCCAATAAAGATGTGATAGTGATGCACCCGGGTCCGATAAACAGGGGGGTAGAGCTGTCTTCCGATATAGCTGACGGTCCTGGCTCCGTGATTCTCGAGCAGGTGTCTAATGGTATCGCTGTCAGGATGGCTATGTTCTATCTTGTAGCTTCTGCAAGGAGTAACGGATGAGCATACTGATAAAAGGGGGCAGGATTATAGACCCCGCGAGGAAATACGATAGAGTCGGGAATATACTGATAGAAAAAGGAAAGATAAAAGCGTATCCCGATGATATAAAAAAATTCGATAAGGGTTCGAGTATAGAGATCATCAACGCGGGCGGGAAGATAGTGTGTCCGGGACTAGTCGACATACATGTTCATCTGAGAGAGCCCGGCTACGAGCATAAAGAGACCATACGCACGGGTTGTGAGTCTGCGGCCGCGGGCGGTTTCACTTCGATCGTTTGCATGCCGAACACTAACCCGATCAACGACAACGCGTCCGTAACCGAATACATCATGTTAAAGGCGCGCACGGAAGGGATAGTTAACGTTTACCCGATAGGCGCCATAACGAAAGGCGAAAAAGGGGAAACCCTCGCGCAGATTGGAGAGATGTACGAAGCCGGCTGTGTGGGCATATCTGATGACGGCATGCCGGTTATGAATTCCAAAGTCATGCGTCATGCGATGGAATATGTTAAAGCTTTCGGGATTCCTGTCTTATCTCATGCGGAGGACCTGAACCTCTCGGGAAACGGCGTAATGAATGAAGGACGCATATCGACGCTCCTCGGTTTGAGCGGTATACCGGCGGCTTCTGAGGACGTAATGGTTTCCCGCGATATCACACTCGCCGAGCTGACGGGGACGCATCTCCATATATGTCACGTATCGACAGCTGGTTCTGTGAGGCTTATAAGGGATGCGAAGAAGAGAGGGTTGAAAGTGACTGCCGAGGCTGCGCCCCATCATTTCACGCTTACTGAAGATACAGTGGAAGAATACGATACAAACGCAAAAATGAATCCCCCGCTTCGGACAGAATCGGACAGGGATGCTGTCAGGGAAGGTCTAAGGGACGGCACTATCGATGTGATAGCGACTGACCACGCCCCTCACAGCGAGGACGAAAAGATGGTGGAGTTCGACCTTGCTCCCTCCGGTATAGTCGGGCTCGAGACTGCGCTGCCGCTTTCTTTGAAGCTGGTAGAGGACGGTGTCCTTACGATGGGAGAAATGATAAACAAGCTTACCTGTCTGCCTTCCGGATTAGTCAACATCGACAAGGGGACGCTCAAGACAGGCGCTCAGGCCGATATAGTGATTTTCGACCCCGCGAGAAAGGTCACAATCGATAGGAAGAAATTCCGCTCTAAGAGTAAAAATACACCCTTCCACGGCTGGGTGCTTAACGGGGCTGTCCTTTACACACTCGTGAACGGCGCGGTCGTTTACAGGGCGTAGTTTTCTTTGTGAACGCAGTTATTCTGCCGAGCAAACCTCAGGGTATTTATGAGCGATTGACCTCCAGAACTGGGTTGTCGCTTCGTCGAGCTTATACTTCGGATTAATTTTTACACGTCCCGTATCGAGGTCGATTTCGACCATAGTTTCGTCGTCGTTCGTGAGTAACGAGAACTTCCTCGGTCCTATAATTTTGTAATTCGCTACTATCTGCTGATCCTTGTTTATGCTCATACCGATTGTAGGGTCGAGATGAATTTCGGGCTCTTTAGAATCCACCTGCTCCACCGCTTCCGGATTTGCCCCCTCGGGAGCATTGTTCTTTTGTACAGGCGCTGCGGTCGATTTCTCGGGCATCTCGGATAACGCCTTGTCTTCTCTCTTCTGACCCGAGGCATCAGCTCTGCAGGCCGTCTCAGCTCCGCCGAGTTTCACAGATATGTTTTTATTCGCGTAGAGCAGATATGTGGAAATGCACAGGAGTGCTGTAAGGATTATGATAACTGTGTTTTTAGCCATAATTTCCCCCTCTTCGAATTTGCGAAATCGTTTCGTCTATCCCCTTAGTAGAAGTATAACCTGATACTTATTTATTTTTCTTGCGAATTTTCTGGTATAGGATAATGTTAGACCCGGAACGTTATGAGTACCTCGGCGAATGAAGCAAGCGGGTGGGGAGAGAGGATAGACAGGCCTCTTCTCAACAGGGATTTAGTTTTAATAACAATCACCTCGTTTGTTTTTTTCTTTAACTTCCATTCTTTCATTTTGCTGCCCCTTCGCATCGAAGCACTCGGCGGGAGCGAGTCGTCGATCGGCTTTATAATGGGCGCTGCATCCATGGCTACGATCCTTACGACTCCTTCGGTAGGTATACTCATCGACAAGTGGAAAAAAAAATGGTTTTTGCTCTCGGGAGGGCTTCTCATGTCCGCTACCTCGCTCCCGTTTGCGTATCTCAACACGCTGAGCTTCGCGTTTCCGCTTTTGAGGATGTTGCACGGTGCCGCTCTCTCTCTGTGTTTCGTATCGGCGGGGACACTCATCGCGGATGTGTCATCTCCGGCGAAAAGGAGCCAGGCTATAGGCATATTCGGAATGTTCAGCGTGATAAATTTTGCCCTTGCGCCATTTGTCGGGAAGAAGATCGTGGAGGCTTACGGGTTCGGCGATTTATTCATATTCGATTTCATATTCGGGTCCTTCGGTTTTATCGCCGCCCTCTTCATTAAGGAGCCGAAGCTGCTGCATTCGGGTGGCCTGAAGGGTCTCGGCTACAAGGCCGCTCTTCTCAGAAGGGGTGTGTTTATGGCTGCGTTTGCCCTGATGATTGCTGGGACGGGTTTCATTTCGATAATCACCTTCGTCCCAGTATTCGCAGGACGCATAGGGGTGCATTCTTTCGAGGTATTTTTTATAACATATACGGTAGCCATACTTGCGGTGAGGCTCTTCGGGGGATGGATCCCCGACAAGTTCGGCAAGAAGAAATCATCAGTCCCCGCATTTTTCCTTTTCTCCTTGAGCATATTGGGTCTGGGGTTTACCTCGGGATCGGAGGGCCTCGTGCTCGCAGGAGTATTCTTCGGATTGGGTCACGGCCTCTTTTATCCGGCGATTTATGCGCTTGCCATAGACCTCACTCCCGAGGCCGACAGGGGAAAAGCGGTTTCTATCTGCAGCGTAGCGTTCACGTTTGGAGGAATGCTCGGGGTATTTATTTACGGAGTGATTGCGGAGCTGTGGGGTTTCCGCCTTATGTTCGAAATTGCGGGGGCGGTATGTACGATCGGCTTCGTGTTGTTCGCTTTATTCGGAGAGGAGGGGGATGAGGGATTACAGTCGGCGACTTAAGCGATAGTGCCGCGGGGTCGGGTAAGATATATCTAAACCGCCGCGGAGGTGTTAATGGCTCAGGAAAAAGATTTGAAGACGGAATTCCCTGTCGTGCCCTTCTGGGAGCATCTCGGTATAAAAATTGAGGAGATGAGTCCTGGATACGGGAAGCTCGTTGTGAACGCGGACGAAAAACTGACCAACCCCTACGGCTACACACACGGAGGGGTTCTTTCTACACTTGCCGACTCGGCGGCTGCAGTCGCTATTGCAGGGATGGTACAGGCTACAGGAAAAAAATTCATGACCGTGGAGATGAAAATCAATTACCTCCATCCGGTCACGGGCGGTATTATCGAGGCTCATGCGAAGGTTTTGAGAGAGGGCAGAATAGTCCCCGCCGAGGTCGATATTTTTAATGAAAATAAACTTGTTGCGAAGGCTATCGCAACGTATATTATTGTTGACGATAAGAAGGATTGAACAATTTCCCGACCTTATTCCGTTTTCACTTTCATGTTGATTTAGCTTGACGATGCTGTCCATTTGGGGTAGAAAGTTTAACTTTAATTATGGACAACGAACAGTTCGAACAAAGAAAGGAAAAGCTTAATGAATTAAGAGAATTAGGCGTTAACCCCTACGCAAACGGCTATAAGCCCGCTCACCTTGCCGGAGAGCTCCTTTCGAAGTTCGGGCATAAGCCCCCCGAAGAGTTCGAGGGCATGAACGAAGAATTCTCCCTTGCTGGAAGAGTTATGGCTCTCAGGGATTTCGGGAAGAGCGTATTCTTTCATATCGCAGACAGGACGGGGAGGATTCAGGGGTATATGAAAACGGATGTAATCGGGGAAGACAAACACAGGTTCTTTAAAAGGTATGTGGATCTGGGAGATTTCATCGGGATAAGCGGGAACCTGTTTAAAACAAGAACCGGCGAGCTCACTGTGAACGTCAAAGATTTTGTGCTTCTTACCAAAACACTCCACCCTCTCCCCGAGAAGTGGCACGGGCTCAAGGATGTGGAAGTCAGATACCGTCAGCGCTATCTCGATCTCATCTCGAACTCTGAAGTAAAAGAAATATTCCTTACGAGAAGCAGAATCATCAAGCTCATTAGGAAGTTCCTCGATGAAAGGGATTTTATCGAGGTTGAAACACCCATACTCCACCCCATAGCGGGCGGAGCCGCGGCGCGCCCTTTCGAAACGCATCACAATGCTCTCGATATGAATTTATTTTTGAGAATAGCTCCGGAGCTATACCTTAAAAGACTCGTTGTAGGCGGGCTCGAGCGTGTCTATGAGATAGGAAGGACTTTCAGGAACGAAGGGGTTTCGACTCAGCACAACCCTGAATTCACTATGATTGAGCTCTATCAGTCATATGCCACGTATGAAGACCTGATGGAGATGATAGAGGAACTTATATGCTATCTGGCTCTGGAGATAAAGGGCTCCCTGGTATTCGATTACGGAGGAACGGGAATAAACATGACGCGTCCCTGGAAGAGGATCAATATAATAGAGTCTCTCGGTCAAGTACTTGGGAAAGAAGTCATATCCGACGTCAATAGATTATTCGAGAAAGCGGATTCACTCGGAGTTGACCATAAGGGAATAAGGGGCAAGGCCATAGTTGAAATATTTGAATTGCTGATGGGGGAGGAGCTTATGAACCCGACTTTCGTGTACGGATTCCCGCTCGATGTCTCACCGCTTGCGAGGAAAAACGAATCCGCCCCGGATATTACGGACAGGTTCGAGCTGTATATATACGGCAGGGAGATAGCAAATGCCTTCTCCGAGTTGAATGACCCGATAGATCAGCAGGAAAGATTCCGTAGCCAGTTGGATCTAAAATTAAAAGGAGAGGAAGAAGTGCATGAAATGGACGCGGACTTCGTCACGGCGCTTGAACACGGCATGCCCCCTACTGCGGGCGCGGGCATAGGAATAGACCGGCTCGTAATGCTGTTTACAAATTCACCTTCCATTAGGGAAGTCATTTTCTTTCCCCATCTAAGGCCCGAATGAAATACGAATTTTTTATCGGACTCAGGTACCTGAGCTCCAGAAGAAAACAGAAATTTACCTCAATAATAGGGCTGATCTCCGTGCTCGGAGTGATAATAGGAGTAATGGCTCTGAACGTGGTGCTTTCCGTCATGGGTGGATTTGAAGAGGAGCTCAGGGATAAAATACTGGGCGTGAGTTCCCACATTGTTGTATTGAGCTATGACGGGCCTATGAAGGATTATGAACAAATTAAAGAGCAAACCGTGGAGTTCCCGGGGGTTATCGGGGCGAGCCCTTTTATCTACGGACAGGGGATGATCGCGAGCGAGAGAAACGTGTCGGGTTCTGTAGTCCGGGGCATAGACCCGGCAACAGCGGGCTCCGTTACTAATATCGAACAGGCAATCGGGCGCGGAGACGTGGGAGCGGGAAAGAACAAGAAGCAAAAGCTCACGGACGAGCAGCTAGCGAAAATAGGGAAAGAGGTGCTCGCTAAACTCAACACGCCTACCGAATCTGGCAAACCTCCGATACTACTCGGCAAGGAGCTCGCGAGCACCCTGGGTGTCGTGGAGGGGGATCTCGTGAGCCTGGTGTCTCCTTTCGGAAAAATGGGACCTTTTGGAGCGACAGCCAAGGTGAAAAAATTTGAGGTGGTAGGCATCTTCGACTACGGTATGATAGAGTACGATTCGTCGATTTCTTATGTCGATCTGAAAGACGCGATGGATTTCTTCGACATGAAAGGTGAGGTCTCAGGGGTGGAGGTCAAGATCAGGGATATATACGATGCGAAGAGAATAGGAAACGAGCTTGCGTCCATCCTGGGGTTCCCTTATTACTCTAGGAACTGGGAAGATGTGAATAAGAGCCTCTTTAAGGCGCTCAGGCTCGAGAGGATGGCTATAGCCATTTTTCTAGGTCTGATTATACTAGTAGCGGCGCTGGATATCGTAAGCGCTCTCACCATGGTTGTTATGGAGAAGGGTAAAGACATCGCTATTCTCCGTGCAATGGGTGCGACAAGAAAGGGGATACTGAAGATATTCGTTATAGACGGCATGATAATCGGGATAGTCGGGACGTTCTTCGGGAGCCTCTCCGGTTTCTTCATTTGTTATTTGCTTAAAACGAGCGATACGATAAGGAAACTGATTCCATTTGATAATAACGTCTATCCTATTTCCGAGTTTCCAGTTAAAATTGAACCGTTTTATTTTCTAATGATTGCGTTTTGCAGCATATTGATATGTTTTATCGCAACTCTATATCCGTCATTTCAAGCGTCTCGAAAAGATCCGATTGAGGCACTGAGGTATGAGTGAGGAATGGAGATTCGAGTACGAGGTTTATCGAAGGTGTTTGAGACCAAGGGTGGCAAAGTAGAGGCTCTAAGGGGTATAGATGTTGACATATCAAGCGGTGAAACGCTTGCCATAGTCGGTGTATCAGGGTCGGGGAAAAGCACTCTTTTACATATTCTGGGGACGCTTGAAAAGCCGACGAAGGGAGAGGTCTGCTACGGAAACACAAACATATTCAAACAGAATGAGAGCGAGCTTACCGCGTTTAGAAACCGGGAAATAGGGTTCGTATTCCAGTTTCATTATCTCCTGCCCGAGTTCAGCGCTTTGGAGAACGTGATGATGCCGTGTCTCATCAACGGTTTGAGTTCTGATCAGGCGCGGGATATGGCTAGAGATATTCTCGCGAGGGTGGGGTTGGATGAGAGGCTCGAGCACCGACCTGGGGAGTTATCGGGAGGAGAACAGCAAAGGGTGGCGATTGCGAGGGCGGTGGTGCTGAAACCAAAAGTGATTCTGGCCGATGAGCCGACCGGCAATCTGGATCTCGATACGGGAACTTCTATTCTCGACTTGTTTCTAATGCTGAACGAAGAATATGGAATTACATCTGTATTGGTTACGCACAATCAGGAAATCGCCGGGCGGCTGCAGAGGAGAATAAGGCTTTCCAATGGGAAAATTGTCGATGTTAATTAGGTCCTGCATATACAGAGCTGCTTTTGCGATTGCACTGCTGCTTTTATTGACTTCTTTATACAATGAAATGTCTTTTGGGCAGGACTCCGCAGGGAAGGGGCTTTCTTCCGGGGATGTTACCAAAAAACCGGAGAGTGCGACGGGCGCGCAAACACCTGAGAATCCGCAAGAGCAAACGATCGTACAGATCAAAATTGAGGGCAACGTTCGTGTGGAAAAAGATCTTATAGGGCTCAATATTTCGTCTAAGGTTGGGGAACCTCTCTCGAACGCGACCGTTAGGGACGATATCAAGAGACTTTATAAACTGGGATTCTTCGAAGACGTGAGTACGGAAACCGAACAGACGCCGGGTGGAGTTGTCCTGATCTACAGCGTTAAGGAAAAGCCAGTAGTCTCCGACCTCAGAATCAGAGGGAACAAGGCCATTAAGAGCGATAAGATACTGGAGGTTGTCGAGGTAAAAGAAGGGCGTATAATAGACCTCAATAAAGTCAAGAAAAGCCAGGAGGCAATAAGTGCTCTCTACGCTAAGAACGGACTTGTCGGCACAGTCGTGGATTACAAAATCGAGCCTCAAGGGGAAGGAACCGTAAGCGTAACATATGACATTAAAGAGGGAAAGAAGGCCTATATAAAGAAGGTGGGGTTCATAGGAAACGAAAAGCTGAAGACCAAAGTGATAAAGAAAGGGCTATATTCCAAACCCAAGGGGATGTTCTCTTTTCTATCCAAAAAAGGAATCTATAACCCGCAGGAGATCGACAACGATACGGAGAGGATAAGAGCCACTTACATCGATAACGGTTTTCTCGATGTGAGGGTCAGCAAGCCTGAAGTGGAATATAGCAACGAGAAAAAAGGATATATTATTACGTTCAAAATCGATGAGGGGAACCAGTACAAGGTAGCTCAGCTTCAGTTCGTCGGGGATTTGATGGTGCCGGAAGAGAAGCTCAGGGAGACTCTTAAGCTTAAAAGCGGCGAAATATTCAGGGGCAGTCTGCTCGCTCAAGATATATCGGGGCTCACGACATTCTACGGTGATAAGGGGTATGCGTTCGCGAACGTGGAGCCCAAATTCAATCTCGACAGGGAGAAGCTGACAGTCGATGTTACGTTCAAGATAGAAAAGGGGACTGAGGTTTATGTGCGCAAAATCGATATCGTAGGCAACACCAGAACTAGGGATAGAGTCATACGAAGGGAAATACAAATACAGGAGGATCAGCTATATAACGCAACCAAGGTACAGTCAATCAAATCGAGGGTCGTGAGACTAGGGTTCTTTGAGGATAATGTGGAAGTGGCTACTGAACGTGTACCCGGCACTGATAATCAGATCGATATGAACGTCAAGGTGAAAGAGAAGCCTACAGGATTTTTCAGCATCGCCGGCGGATTCAGCTCCGTCGAGACATTCATTTTCGCCGGTCAGGTACAGGAAGCAAACCTTTTCGGGTATGGCAAGAGGCTCACTTTCAACGCACAGATAGGCGGAGTAACACAGCTTTTTTATTTGGAATATCAGGACCCACATTTTCAAGATACAAACTACACACTCGATGCATTGGTGTTCCACACTAAGAGAGATTTCCAGGATTTCAGCAGGAATTCGTGGGGGGGCAGTGTGACTGTAGGCAAGTATTTATGGAAAAACCTGAGCGGTGACATAACAAATAGATTTGAGGACGTGACGATTAATGGCGTATCCGCTGACGCAAGACTGCTTATCCCAAATTCTAATCAGACCATAGTCAGTCAGGCGCTCGGTTTCGGTTGGGATACAAGAAACAATCTCCTTGACCCGAGTGCAGGAAACCTGAGCGTGACGAATATCGAATATGCCGGACCCTTGGGAAATACGGAATTTGTCAAATATAATCTATCATCTAGACAATGGTTTCCTCTATGGTACAAAACGGTATTGACAATTAGGGGCACGTATGGATTGCTTGGTCTTATAAATAACGGGAATAACCCCGTCGTGAGCGAAAGGTACTTCCTCGGAGGTCCTAACGACCTGAGAGGATATCCATTCAGAAGGGTGGGCCCGAGGGTTCCTGCTGCGGACGGCAGTTATGTTATAATCGGTGGTGTTCAGCAACTAGTATTCTCAGCTGACTATGTTTTCCCCATAATGCCGTCAGCCGGCTTGAAGGGGGTGGTTTTCTTCGATATGGGTAATGCGTTTAACGATGGGCAAAAACTGAGCATCAATCCGTGGGACGGTGTGAATGGTCTCAGACCAGACGTTGGTCTCGGGGTAAGATGGATATCGCCGATAGGCCCTCTGAGACTTGAATTCGGGTTCCCACTCGGGACCAGACAGAACGGAGAAAATTCTTATCAAATTCAGTTTACTATAGGAACATTATTTTAAAACTCAGGGAGGCAAAGAAATGAGATTATCGTTACTTATATTTGGTCTGTTGCTTATTGCCCCTGTATTAGCATATTCGCAGGAAACTAAGATAGGGGTAATTGATTTACAGCAGGTTATATCGAATTCGAGGGCCGGCAAAGCTGCGAAGGCCGCATTCGAATCCGAGTTTAAACAAAAGCAGCAGATCATTGAGAGCAAGAGCAGCCAGCTCGAATCGATGAAGAATGGGTTTATTCAGAACGGTCCCGTTATGAACGAGGCGACAAGGAAACAGAAAGCGAACGAAATAGACAGGCTCGATAAAGACCTGCAGAGATCGCGAGCCGACTTCAAAGACGAGCTCCAGAAGAGGGATTATGAGCTCTTGGAAAAGATATTGAAGGATCTCGACGGGATACTTCAGTCAATAGGCAAGACTGGCGGCTATACTCTCATAATCGAAAAGACTGAGGGTGGTGTCATATACGAAGTTCCGGCGATTGATATAACTCAAAAGGTTATACAGGAATATGACGCTAAAAAGTGATGTCTAAAGTGATTGGAGCTCGCGGGAGTAGTGTAACAATTCTGATTGATAGAGAGTCTATCAAGAATTACATCCCTCACAGGGAGCCTTTTCTTTTGCTCGACGGGGTGTTGGAGCTGGAACACGGCTTGAGAATCCTTGCGGTTAAGAGGTTCAGTCCCGGTGATGAGTTTTTCAAGGGTCATTTCCCTGCTAACCCCATAGTGCCGGGCGTTCTCATAGTCGAAGCTCTGGCACAGGCTGGAGGTGTTCTCTACAATGCGTCATTCATCGAGGAGCTTAAAGCGAGGGGGCAGTCGGGAGCTTACCTGGCGGGGCTGGAAAAAGTGCGATTCAGAAAAGCCGTATATCCGGATGACTTGATCAAGCTTGAGGTAAGGATATTGAAAAGGCGCTCGAAGATTATAATCTTCACCGGGGAAGCGAGTGTGGGAGTTACAAAAGTAGCCGAAGCCGAAATAATAGTGTCGCTCTATTAATTTATTTAAAATCAATTCTTTAGCTTGACAATATCACGTTTATCGTGTTAACATACTTGATTCCATATATATATAAGGGCGAGTTCTATCTAAAGAATCCATAGAAATTATAGATTCTTTGTAGGCTGGCGTAGCTCAGTGGAAGAGCAGCTGATTTGTAATCAGCAGGCCGGGGGTTCAAATCCCTTCGCCAGCTCCATAGCAAAAATGTTGCAATTACGGAGAGTTATCTGTAATTTTATCGGAGGGGAGGTGGCTGAGCGGTCAAAAGCAGCAGACTGTAAATCTGCCGGTGCAAGCCTACGTAGGTTCGAATCCTGCCCTCCCCAGAGAATTGATTCAGAAATGAACTACCACTTGTCTATTTTGATAAAGGAACTTTTAGCAGGCTGCAATGCTATTAAAGCGGGAGTAGCTCAGTTGGCTAGAGCATCAGCCTTCCAAGCTGAGGGTCGCGGGTTCGAATCCCGTCTCCCGCTCATGGCTTTCTTTGCCCACGTAGCTCAGTCGGCAGAGCACATCCTTGGTAAGGATGAGGTCAGCGGTTCAAGTCCGCTCGTGGGCTCCATGTGGTGCATGAAAACTTATTCTTCAATCCATTAAGGAGGTAGTAGCAGGAGATGTCGAAGGAGAAATTTGCGCGGGGCAAGCCGCACTTAAACATAGGGACGATAGGGCACGTGGATCACGGGAAGACGACGCTTACGGCGGCGATAACTAAGGTATTGAGCAAGGCAGGT
>JBIOKC010000041.1:0-13370 GCA_044451425.1 Thermodesulfobacteriota bacterium | reverse complement strand
CGAGCCTGTATGACCGCTGGGCTGAATTCTATCCGGCGCTTGTAATTACTAAAGGAAAGCGGGCCGGCAAATATCATATGAAATGAGGGACTACCAATGTCTAAGGTATTGTTGATCGAAGATGAGGAATCCCTGAGGAACCTGTATACCAAGATACTTAGCTCAAAAAATTATACGGTGGAAACTTCCGCCGATGGCATTGAAGCACTGTCAATATTAAAGACCTTCAAACCCGATATGATAGTGCTCGATATAGTAATGCCGAATTACAACGGCATGGAGATTCTCAAAATACTCAAGAATGACAATGACTACAAAAATATTCCGGTTGTAATGCTTACCGCTCTCTCGGAGATGAGGAAGATTACGGAGTGTCTGGAGATGGGTGCAGTGGGGTATATAACGAAAAACAGCGCTGTGGAAGGGATGGTCGAAAGACTAAATTTTCTGCTGGATTCTATAAGCGTGCACTAGAAGTTTTGATCTCGAGTATTTTGTCAAACACCTTTTTTGCTATTACCGATTTCGGAGATCGTGCTATTTCCTCGGTCTTTCCGTCTCTATAAACCAGCTTCACTATATTCGTATCGGTCTCGAAGCCTGCTCCGGGAGCCGAGATATCGTTTGCGATAATCATATCCGCATTTTTTCTTTTGAGTTTATCCCGTGCGTTTTTTAACAGGTTTTCCGTTTCTGCTGCGAAACCTACCACGATTCTGCTGTTCTTGTTTTCTCCTATTGTCTTCAGGATGTCCTTTGTCCGTTCGAGGTTGAGTACCATTTTATTGTTGTCCTTTTTAATCTTTGTGTTTATTCTCTCGGAAGGGGTGTAATCCCCAACGGCGGCTGCCTTAATTACTATAGTCGACCAGTCGAGGTGTTCCATAACCGATTCATACATATCCCCCGCGCTTACCACATTCACGAGCTTTGCTCCTTTCGGAGGGTCAAGGTTCGTTTTGCCGGATACGAGTACTACCTCGGCGCCGCGCATAACGCCCTCTTTGGCAAGCGCGTACCCCATCTTGCCGCTCGAAGGGTTCGAAATAAACCTTACAGAATCTATAAACTCCCTCGTTGCGCCTGCGGTGACGAGTACTCTTTCACTGCTGAAATCCTTGGGCGCCAGGGTTAGTTCTATCTCATAAACGATATCCGGAATCTCCGGGAGCCTCCCTTTTCCTTCCCATCCGCAAGCGAGCCCGCCTTCTGCAGGCTCGACTATAATGAATCCCCGTTTTCTTAATTTTTCCAGGTTTTCCTGAACAATGGGGTTGTTGTACATGTTCACGTTCATGGCCGGGCAGACAATAACAGGTGAGAGCGTTGCCAGGATCGCGTTCGCAAGAAGTGTATCGGCGATCCCGGATGCGATTTTACCTATGAAGCTCGCCGTAGCGGGGGCGACGACAATTAAGCTTGCCCTGTCGGCGAGGCTTATGTGTCCTATTTCGGATTCCCATTCCAGATCGAAAGTCTTTTCGGCTACATGGTTTCCGGACAGTGTCTGGAGTGTTAGCGGGGTAACGAACTCCATGGCGTTTTTGGTCATAATAACCTGCACGGAGGCTTCTTCTTTAACAAGGCTCCTTACGAGCTCGCACGATTTATAAGCCGCTATTCCGCCCGTTATGCCTACTATTATGAATTTCCCTTTGATAAGAGACATTGCGATTCCCTGAATAGCCCGGTGAATTTAAAACATCTTCCACCTGAATCAAACATTACAGATAGTATATTCCCGTATCGAAGCAAGTAAAATTTTTTTCTGGAATATTGAGGCCATTTGACATATTTACATTAGGTGTATATGCTCCTATTTGGAGGCGTTAGATTAAATTATGCCGAAACGGATCCAAGGGAAACTCGGCGGTTCGGGACCTGACAATTCATTAGCTGGTCTGGATACGAGATCAATGGCTGAGTGTCGGGAGTGCACATGTTTCAATCTGCGGAAGGTGACAAGGGTGGTCACACAGCTATACGACGATACGATGAGGCCTACGGGCCTGAGGGCGACTCAATTTGCTCTGTTGGTTCATATCCATGCTATGGGTCCGGTTGCATTAACGAAACTGGCCGAAGCCATGGTGACTGACCGCACGACTTTGGCCCGTAATCTGGAAGTCCTCGAGAAAAACGGCCTCATCGAGATAGAGTACGGCAATGACCGCCGCACCCGTATCCTCAGGATCACGAAAGAGGGTCGGGAGAAGGTTGCCGAGGCGTATCCGATTTGGAAAAGAACGCAGGATGGAATAAAGGAGATTATGGGCCGTGACGAGTGGGCAATGATGATATCTCAGTTGTCGTTACTTGTTGATCTAATCCAGAAAAGTTAAAAAATTTTGAGATTCGTAGTGCATATACACGCATTGTTCAAAATTATATATACGACAGGGGGGCGATGAAAATGTCGAAAATGGAAGAGCACCCGACAGTCAGGGATTATTATAGTAAAAGGAGTAACGGTCACTCGGTAAAGAAAAATCCGGCTCCATCCGGGAGACTGGATGCCGTATGGCTGCGTGATATATGTTCTAGAGCAGGCGCAGACGACGTAGGGTTCGTGGATCTTGACCGTCCCGAGCTCTCTCAGGAGAGAGACAATATACTCTCTAATTTCCCCCGTACAAGAGCCCTCATAAGCATAGTTTGTAGAATGAATCGCGAACCGATAAGGAGTCCCGCGCGCTCGATGTCGAACCTGGAGTTCCATAATATCGGAGATAAGGTAAACGAGACCGCCCGCGAGATAGTTTCCATACTGGAAGAACGGGGTATATGGGCAGTGAACCCTTCAATGGGCTTCCCCATGGAAATGGGCAGCTTTCCGGGAAAGACATGGCTTGTGTCTCATAAGACCGCGGCCGTTGCTGCGGGCCTCGGGCATATGGGCATACACCGTAACGTAATACACCCGAAATTCGGCAACTTCATACTGCTCGGGACTATTCTCGTAGGCTCGGAAATAGAGTCTTATAATAGTCCTGTCGATTACAATCCGTGCCTCGAGTGCAAACTATGTGTCACCGCGTGCCCGGTTGGCGCGATTGCGCCTGACGGTTACTTTAATTTTTCGGCTTGCTATACCCATAATTACCGGGAGTTCATGGGCGGTTTTACAAACTGGGTGGAGGGGATAGCGGACAGCAGGGATGCTAAAGACTATCTCAGCAGGTTCAATGATTCAGAATCCGCTTCGATGTGGCAGAGCCTTTCATACGGGGCTAATTATAAGGCCGCTTACTGTATGGCTGTCTGCCCCGCAGGGGAAGATGTAATCGGGCCATTCCTAGAGAATCGGAAAATGTATCTTGAGGATGTGGTGAAGCCGTTGCAGAAGAAAGAAGAGACGATTTACGTTGTGCCTAAGTCGGATGCTGAAGAGCACGTGAAAAAGAGATTCCCGAATAAAACAGCCAAGACGGTTTCGAACGGCTTGCGTTCGAATTCCATAATAAACTTTCTCGATGGACTTCCGCTCATATTTCAAAGGAATAAGTCCGACGGCCTGAACGTCGGGTACCATTTTATTTTTACGGGGGAGGAGCAGTTCCATGCGACTGTCATAATACGGAATAAATCGCTTCAAATTCATAAAGAGCTTATAGGCGTCCCGGATCTCCAGGTAACGGCCGATAGCCGCGCCTGGCTAAAGTTTATAAGAAAAGAGAGAAGCATCGTTAAGCTTTTACTTCTGAGGAAAATTCGTCTCAAGGGACCCGTCAGACTGCTGAAAGCGTTCGGGACATGTTTCCCATCATGAACTAAGAACAGAATTGTTTCCGCCGGATGCCGGACTAGTTCGTTTAGATCAGCTAATGATATGTCAGCTTGTTGATAATTATTCAGGGATATATTTCAAACTCGGCAGTTGTTGGGAAGTTGACATTGATCGGTGCTCTGAAGGTTGAAGTTCGTCTTGTTACGTAAGTCATTCCGAATTTCTATTTAATCATCGATATGATTCCGTTGAGTTCCCGTATAATATTATTGTAGCCAAGACGGATGAACTATCTGCAAGTCATATCTTATAGTTGTATATGGGATGCGCAAACATTGAAAATATTTCGGGATCGCGTCGGGTGTACGGCATTAAACGTCAGCCTATGCGGAGGAATCTATGGACAATTTAATTAAGAAGGGGAATCAGGACGGAAGTCCGATTGATTCGGCGTCGATTATGGAATGCAGGGAATGCACCTGCTTTAATTTGAGAAAGGCGACAAGGGTGGTCACACAGATGTTTGACCACGCTATGAGGCCAATCGGACTCAGGGCGACACAATTCACGCTTCTCGCTCTGTCCCTGGCCCACGGGCCGGTGACGGTTACGAAGCTCGCCGATGAAATAGTCGCGGACAGAACGACTTTGTCTCGTAATCTTAACCCGATGGAAAAGAGCGGATTGATAAAAATAGAGGAGGGCTACGACAGGCGTACTCGGATCGTGGTTCTAACCAAATTTGGCAGGAATAAGCTCATCGAAGCTTATCCCATATGGAAAAAAACACAGGAAGAAATAAAGGTAGCAATGGGTATGGAGAAATGGAGCATGCTCTTGTCGAATGTATCGGACCTCGTGAGTAAGATTCGGATATGAGCGTCAGTATGTTATATCTGGAATAGATATTTGACCGGCCAATGACCACGACAGGTGTTTATGGAAAGAGCAGGTATTGGCATTTTACCTCTACCGGAACGGGCTCCTATGAAGTCGGAACTATTCATCTATTAATACCTTAACATTCCCCGGCATGCTCCGGATTGAATAGAGAGCAGGTTCCCGCAGCAAATAGCAACGTCACATTTATGCTTAACATGCTGACTTGGTTAATAAATACTACTGTTCCAGATCGAGTCGATTTATGGTGTAATTCCGGTCTGAGCAGGTAAAATTTAAGCGGCTATTATTATATTGCTCGAAAGAGCAAGCTCTTGATCGATGGTGCAAATATTGAGGTCTAACAGAATTGTGCGGTGTGTGATTTAATATCCGGCACCGACTGCTGCTTTATCCCGAGAGACTGTTACTATAAACATTACTCAAATGCCAAAGAAACCGAGTAGTTATTAAGATGAGACAATCCGTTGAGTACGATACAGGGGGTGTGGCTGTGAGCAGCGATCCCGAAAGCCGGATTGTAAGTGATAGCGCCGGTAAATGGGTTTTGATTGTAACTATATTGGGATCGAGCATGGCTTTTATAGACAGCACCGCCATGAACGTAGTACTTCCTGTGCTTCAGCTTGACCTCGGTGCCACGATGCCCCAGGTACAGTGGATCGTTGAGGCGTACGCACTATTCATGTCCTCTCTAATGCTGTTTGGCGGCGCACTGGGTGATAAGTACGGAAGGAAAAGTATTTTCGCTCTGGGGATAGTGCTGTTCACCGGGGCCTCAGTGTGGTGCGGTCTTTCGCCAAATACGAGCCATCTGATTGTCGCCCGGGCTTTTCAGGGCATCGGTGGAGCGCTCCTTGTTCCCGGGAGCCTTGCGATAATTAATATATCTTTCAGTGAGGAGAAGAGGGGGAGGGCTATCGGTACGTGGTCGGCATTTACCGCTATCACTTCTGCCTTGGGTCCTATATTAGGGGGCTGGCTTGCCGAGAATATTTCGTGGCGTCTTGTTTTTTTCATCAATGTGCCGATCGGTCTAGTCGTTATCGGTACGCTTTTTTGGAAGATAGAGGAAAGCAGAAAGAACAACGGGGATGGGAGGCTCGATATCCCGGGGTCTTTTCTAGCTATAATGAGCCTCGGCTGTATAGTGTACGCGTTGATCGAGTCGGGTAATTCCGGGTTCGGCCATCCGAAAGTGATAACACCCTTCGTCGCCGGGGGTCTTTTTTTGGTGGCATTTATCCTATGCGAGGCATATACATCTAAACCGATGATGCCTCTCAGTCTTTTCAAATCCAAGACCTTCAGCGGTGCTAATTTCATTTCGGCTTTATTCTGGGCAGCCTGGGTAGGGGCGGTATTCTTTACTCCTTTCAATCTGATCCAGCTTCAAGGCTATACGGCGTGGGGTGTTGGCGTCGCGTTTCTGCCGCTAGTGCTCGCGCTATTCTTATTCTCAAGATGGGCGGGGGGTCTCGTGATAAATTACGGGGCTAAGCTGCCTCTCATAATCGGAATGATGCTCGCGGGTATTGGGTTTTATTTATTCACCATTCCCGGTATTGGCGGGAGCTATTGGAGGACGTTCTTTCCCGGTATTGTTGTTCTGGGAGTCGGTATGGCGATTACGATATCACCCCTTACTACGGTGGTCATGAGCTCGATAGCTCTCGAAAACTCGGGTGTGGCTTCGGGTATTAACAATTCCGTGGGTAGAATAGCGGGGCTGCTTTCGGTCGCTATACTAGGAGTATTCGCGCTCTCCACTTTTGACAGAAACCTGGACAGGGAGTTGAGCGCCCTCAAGCTCGACAAAAGCACCGTGCAGGTGATCGATGCCCAGCGTATTAAGCTTGCGGCAATTGATATACCGAAATCGCTTCCGGAAAAGATCAAGAAAGAGATACACAGCGCGATCTTCTATTCCTTTCTCGGATCTTTCAGGCTGATGATGAAAATATCTGCGGGGTTAGCCTTTGTAGGAGCGTTGACCGCCTGGCTTACGATAGAGAAAATGGAGCCGGGTTGACGGCGGCTACGAGGGCGTCAACAAGTTAATAATCTTTCTTATCTCGGAATCCTTTACCATTATGTGTACGTCTAACGGGTATCAGTTACATAGGTATTGAACTCAAAGGAAGCTCCTGCGCTCGGCTATCGATTGATTAGCTGAGGAGGGAGCAGTATCCTATTGTAATTATCAAACGTTTGAGAGCGGTGTATCCAAGGATAGGGCTATGTCCAAGAAAATTAATAAGACAGAAGAGGAATGGAAGAAAGAACTCACTGAAGAGCAATATCACGTAATGAGGCAGAAGGGCACCGAAAGGCCGTTCACCGGAAAGTTCCACGATAATAAGGAAAAAGGGATGTACAAGTGTATGGGTTGCGGGGAGGACCTCTTCAGCTCCGATACGAAGTTCGAGTCCGGCACAGGATGGCCGAGTTTCTATAAACCCGCCAAAGACGGAATGATAGAAGAGGAAATCGACAGGAGTTATGGTATGACGAGGACGGAGGTAGTCTGCGGCAACTGCGGTGCTCATCTGGGCCATGTCTTCCCGGATGGTCCCAAACCCACGGGACAACGGTACTGTATTAATTCCTGCGCTCTTGATTTCGAAAAGGATCAGGAAGAGAAAAAATAGCCAATTTATTCAGAAACCCGATTTAGTATGAATTGATACGCGTTTCTTTATATTGATTCTAATGGTATCTCCGCTTTCAGTATTTCTGCTGCCATAACGTGGGCTGATTCTAATTCGCAGATCCGAGTCTATCGACGATATTACATTCGCCGAAGCCGCCATTCTTCATGATGAAGTCGGGATCGAGGGGGTCTTCTTCCCGACCTTCGGAGGGTGGGACGCGGATACAGAAACAGCCGCCCTCGATTATCGTGGCGTTCCTTACGAGATATTCGGTCACGATTGAACCCCTGCGCTCATGCAGCTGTCAGCGCGTTACCGCTGCTGTCGTTAACCGAGAACCCTAGCCCGCTGAAGGAAGACGAGATTCCATAGAAATTTCCCAGCACGCCCGCGAGGTTCGGGTCGAGCTGAGGGTCGAGGCAATTAGTCACCCAGGATGTATAGATCCATACCCACCAGACGGCCATGAATAATAGAAAGGTTTGAGCCACGCCCAGTAACGAAGAGTTCTCAAGGAGGGTGTGCGAAAGCTGCGTGACAGCATATACGAAAACGAGATCGAAGAAGAGCTCGACATGTGTAACCCTGCTGTCCTCGGTCGACTCTCTTGAGCGCAGTAAATTGTCTCGGGATGATAATTGAATCATTTTCCGTTCGGGTGTTGTTTCGTCTTTATTCTCTACATGAGAGCGTATGGACAATACAGTCGATTGGAATATTTGAATATATATGGCACCAATGACTTGTTCTGAGATAATGCCCGTGCGGCTTTAAGAGATAGTTGTAGACAGGGGGTAGTTTAATTTTTGATATTCTTCATCACGGAATCGGGCAATGTTTCTATTTGGGGAAATTATACGCGAGTCTCAGTTCGCGCAGCATGGACATCTTTTTGAATTGATGCGTTTCCATTCGTCTCAATATATTATCCAGCGCTTTTAGGGCCTCAAGGATGTGTGGGCCCTTGTTCAGCATGACGCATTCGGCCCGGTGCCCCATGGCGGCGTCGGTGATTTCCGCTCTCGTCGGGGAGCCCAGTTTCGCTAGGCTTTCGAGCACCTGAGTCGCCCATATGGCGGGTACGTGAGCGGCTTCGCAAAGCCACAGTATTTCCTCCTGCACTTCCGCCAGGCGTTCGAACCCTGACTCGACGGCGAGGTCTCCACGTGCGATCATGACACCGCAGCTCGGGCTTTTCATCGCCTCGAGGAGCATAGCCGGCAGGTTCTCAAATCCGCGACGGGTTTCAATTTTTAGTACAATCGAAGGGAAGTTGCTGCCGCTGCGTTTTATGTGATCTATCAACGATTTCACGTCGTCGGGTGTATTGACGAACGACATTGCGACTATATCGGCGTGCTCTATGATAAATTCCAGAATCGGGATATCGTCAGAAGTAAGCGCCGGTAGGTTGAGATTGCTTTCAGGCAGGTTTATACCTTTGTCGCTCCCGAGCTTGGCAGTAGGTGAGTTTGTATGTGTGATGCGAATCTTGATGCCATCTGCTATCTTGTCCTCCACTACTCCGCCTATTTTACCGTCGTCGAACCAAATGGGATCGCCTTTCTTGACGTCTTTCAATATCTCCGGAATCGTGCAGCCGATTTGAGCGGGTAATATCGCATTCCCGCCCGTATCGTATTCCGCGGGGCGGCCGGGCGTGAGAGAGTGCGTGAGAATTAAAACGTCCCCCTGACTGATACGTATGGAGCTTTCCCGGGGCTGGAAGCCGCATATCTCAGCATCCTGTTTTTTAAAAGCACCTTCTCTGTAGCAGCTGAGTAAAGTTCCCGGGGTTATATAAGCTGTTTTGGAGGCTTCTGCCAGGTAGCCCTCTTCGGTACATTCCCTGATTTTCATCGAGCGCCTGGCGCCGCGAGCATCGATGAATTTGATCGTATCGCCGACATGGAGCTTTTTGAGCCATTCGTGCCGGATAGGCAGGACCGCATCAGCGAATGTTACATTTGCAATCTCTTCGCTATCGGCTGATGTGAGTAATACCGAAGCTGGTTTTGTTACATGGCCGTATGCGTCCCGCTCGGGGCGGTACTTGATAACTGAAGGTCCGGGACTGACCGGGCCAGTGCGAAGCTTGGGTCCGGGCAGGTCCATGATAATCTTGCAGGGCTTTTGAGTTTGCTCCCGGGCGCGGCGGAGGTTTGCTATCGTATGCGACCAGCTTTTAGGGTCGTCATGTGCGCAGTTGATGCGCATACAGTTCATCCCGTTATTTAATAGACAGAGCACGAGTTCGTAATCATGAGCCGCCTCGCTCGGCATAGTTACCATTATGTAAACATTTCTTCCTTGCGGGGCGGGTCCGAGCAGCGTTTTGGTATGTTCTTCCAGGAGCTTCCTTGCGGATTTGAAGTCGAGCTTATCCGTGCCGTTGCCGGTAATCTGAATTGGGAAATCGGCGAGACGCGCTAAGGTGAGCAGCACCGCGTCGACAGTGGCCAAAACGTGTGACTCGGAGCGTCCGAGCGACGAAAGACCGAGCTCCGCTAATTCCGACTGAAGCTCTCTTAGGTCATGCCGCCTGAAGGTCAGATAATGTAGCAGGTTTTTTGCGCTCTCTTCGTATGTCGGGTCCATTTCGTGCAGAGTCTCCTTGGAATTGTCGGCGAAGCACATAATTTCGCTGCGGATCTCCTTAAGTTGCTGAACCAAATACAGGAGTTCCTTTTGGGATTTGCCGAGGTCGCTTTTATTCGAATTGCTTACCCCAACGGTATCATCGCGCTTATTTGACGATTTCATTTCATCACCCGAACTCAATAGAAAAAATATACCGGGATATTATGAATTTCACATGAAGAATATGATTAGACTTTAGTGATAGGGAACGGGTTTGTATGGATGGCGACGGGTGGAATCGAATTCCCCATAGAAACTAGACCATTGTAAATGAGAAGAACCCTCATAAGAATAAACTGATATTAGCCTTGCGGAGGCTAGATTAATTATAAAGCATACCGAAGAAACTACTACACTAAATGTCACCACAGAGAGGTGGACCCCGAAATTCGGACTGGTATTTAAAGTGTAAAATACCGAATTAAGGAGGTTCACTGGAATTGGCAAGAACAAGCTTAAGAGGTATTCGGCGGAGTTCGAGACAAGATTGCCTTTCAGGCCGTGAAGGGCGTGAGCACAATTCAGGAGCTTGCAAGCCTCTAAGGAGTCCACCCCAATATGATGGCGCAGTGGAAGAGACAGGCCATCGAGGGCATCAGCATGTGGGTTGAGCTTTACAACAGGAAGCGTCCACATTCGAATCTGGGCGACAGCCCAGTAATAGGTATGCTTTTCATTACCAAATGCTGGATACACATCTCCTAGGGCGGCGTGATTATGAGGTTCAATTTGTACTGCACCCCTTTTGTCAAGCTCAGCTTAGGTTGGAATCCTACAGGGGGTTCTTTATCAAAAATCCAGCTTATAATATGGACCTATTATAGGGGGGCAGGTCAGACACTCGAGATCTCGCATATTCCTCTCTATTTCTGCGGTGAGCTCTTTGAAGGATAACTTTTCAACTTGCTCTCTATAGGATTATTTCGCCATTAATAGTCGACCACTTATAGGAAAAAGATCTTTCCTTCGATTCATAATGTGTATACAAGAACAAAGGGTGATGATCCTTGCTGAAGTAAACTTTATTTATTTCAAGACCTTTATTTGGATATATGTCTTCGGCTGATTTCTGTATCTTTGTCAACCACCTTACGAATCCTTTCACAAAGGTTTCAAGATCATAATTATCCATAATTTTATCAAGAAGGGTTTTATATTGGTCCATGAGACGTATAGTATCGAGCTCCCTATTGGACCTAACTAAAGCCATAGGTTTTCCCTCGACCTCAAAGAGAATATATTCTCCCTTATTGAATACCCTATATATCATTAGATGTTATTCAAACCTCTCTCCGAAATATATGTCTGTTTTTTAAATATTCCAAGAGGCCGAGAATGCCAAAGGGCCTAAAAGGCTCGATAACACAGATTGGATTATTCAAAATACAACTAAAAATTATATCTATAATTAAATATTTATCAGTAAGACACAATACAGATAACCTGACTTGCCAGTATCATTCAATAACTTGCTTTAAAACAAAGAGATGATTTCTGATTGCAAGATGTTAAATCAAAAGGTTTATGTTTAGATCTTATGTGTAGGGTCTATTAGGTATACTGCTCCCCATTAAGAACGAAGTACAATTAAGTTGGTCAAATGCTGTATTAAAGGCATTGGGAGGGAGCAATGAAACGAAGGAGATGGGACTCTAAAAACAAGACAGGTTCACAAATAAAACTGAGCTTGATAAAAGGGGAGCAGTATATACTTTCTATCTTTCATTAACCGTAGTTGCAAAAACGGACCTTTTTGCAACATTAAACAAGGCTGTTCTAAGCCCCCGCAATTACACAATTCCGAATGTTGCAAAAGTCCATTGCAAAAATATGGCGGTGTCAACGGCGTCCCAGTAGTCGATAAAGGGTGTTGGTTCGACGGTCATGGCTGCCTCCCGGTGCGCAGGCTGCGGTTTATCAGGCGTTTCGCGGCTTTGAGGTCTTCAGCGTGGTCCTCGAACATGATGAGCGTGCCAAGGGCGGCAAGGTGATTGTTGAGAGCCAGGTAGTGTTCGGCTTCGCCGAGAAGCGTCAGCAGATTGTCGATTGTGCAGCTCAAGGCGAGGACGTGGATCGGTCTGGACGTAACGATGAACTCATAGCTTTTTCCTTTCGTGGTTGTTGCCTATGGCGAGGAAAAAGCCGGGCCTGAGAGACGGCGGGGTCACCGGAAGGGAAACGGGCAACACGGAATCTTGGAGCGGGCCGCCCGTTGACGCCGCCGGCAGGCCTGGCAAAGTGAGCCAAAGAAAAACAACAGCCACGAAATGGGGAAAAAGCGCGTGAAATCGCTGCGCAGTGACAGGCTATGTGCTGATGAGGACAGCGGACGGGCTTGCGCTCAGAGGGTAGGCTTATGCCGTGGCGGGGGTGCGTTTCCGTCCGGTAGGCTTCGGGTCCGGCCGTTCTTCGGCAATGCCGGACAGGACAACAGGCTCGCGGTCAGGGAATTCAGCGACCAGAGACAGACTTCCGCCCATGGCCTCGACGATCTTCCGCAAAGTAGAAATCATCAGGTCGGCGCGTTTCTCGATCTTGGAAACGCCTTCCTGTCCGATGCCGAGTTTCTTGGCCACGCGGACCTGCGAGAGCTTGCGGGCGTGGCGAAGCTCTTGCAAGGTCATTTCCTCTGCGATGAGCTGGGCCGCGCGCGCCTCGACCTTCTTGCGACGGGCGGGGCTTAGTTCCTTGATGATGTCGTTCACATTCCTGGGCATGGTTATTTACCTTCCTTGTTTTTCAGTCGCGCAAGATGCGCGTCATATCGTTCGTCGGCCTTGGCGATGAGCTGTTTATAAAATCGCTTTTCGCTTCCGCCTGACTTATCTCCCGCCACGAGCAGGATGGCCTTACGCTTTTGATCGAAGGCGAAGGCCACGCGCCAGACACCGTCAGTGGCGTCAAATCTTAATTCCTTCATATTTGCGTGGCGGGAACCGGAGAGCGTATCAACGCGGGGCCGTCCCAATTGCGGCCCGAATTGCTGAAGCACGCGAGCGAGTGCCAGAATTTCCGTCCGCACGTCCTCATGCAGTTCATAAAATTCCGGCATAAACTCATCGCCGATTTCAACAACCCATTCCACCATACAATTATGCCCTATATTGCCTATGCCGTCAAGTGCATATTATCGGGTTAATTCTTGGGTTCGGTGGAGCGTTCAAAGTCGTCGGCGACGGCTTTGGCGAGGTCCGAAAAGAAGGTTTTGCGCTCGCTGGATGCGCGCGGGGAAGACCGGGAAAAGGCGGCGTGATCCGAAAGCATAGCCGGACGCGAGAAAGAGGGCGGGTTTTGCCCTCTTTTTTTCGTTCGGGGTTTATGCTGGCGGGGTTCGCAGACGCTCGGCGGCTGTGCGGTGGTGCGCCGGAAACCGGCGACGACGGTGATTGTCAGATCGGTAATGCGCTGTCTCCTTGGACTTTTGACACAGTATCAATTCCATATAGTAT
>JBIOKC010000040.1:0-13609 GCA_044451425.1 Thermodesulfobacteriota bacterium | reverse complement strand
TTATAAAAGTTAAGCCATTCGTAAGCGAGTTGTACGATGTGGGGAAATACCTCCTCACCCAGCTGAGGAATTCAGGCCACAGGGCTTTTTTCGTCGGCGGCTGTACCAGGGATATGTTAATGAGTGTCCCGCCTAAGGAATACGATATAACTACTAGCGCTACCCCTGAAGAGGTATCGAAAATCTTCTCGCATACCATTCCTGTCGGAGTGAGCTTCGGTGTAATCCTCGTTTTGGTAGGCCACTATAGATTCGAAGTCGCAACGTTCAGAAGAGACGAGAGTTACTCAGACGGGCGGCATCCCGACTTCGTCACCTACAGCACCGAGGAAGAAGAAGACGTGCTTCGGAGGGACTTCACCATAAACGGGATGCTGTATGACCCGATTCAAGAAGAAATTATAGATTATGTAGGGGGATTGGATGATATCCGGGACAGGATAATAAGAACCATAGGCGTTCCGAATGAAAGGTTCAGCGAGGACAAGCTCAGGCTCATGCGCGCCGTCAGGTTCGCATCGAGATACAGTTTCAACCTCGAAGAAAAAACCTACGAAGCGCTCAGAGAACTTGCACATGGGATAAATCAGGTGAGCGCCGAGAGGATAAGAGACGAGCTTGTAAAGATTATCACACAGAAGAATCCGGGAGCCGGGCTCGGGCTCCTCCGGGAAGGCGGGCTTCTCCGGCGCATACTTCCCGAGGTAGATCTTATGTACGGAGTGGAGCAGCCCCCGGAATTCCATCCCGAGGGTGACGTCTTCACGCACACTTGCCTCGTACTCGATAACATTTACAGGGAGGCGGAGGGAAACGTCTCCCCTGAGCTCGCAATCGCGGGCCTGCTACACGATGTGGGGAAACCCCCGACTTTCTCGGTTTCCGACAGGATAAGGTTCAACGGACACGACAAGGTCGGGGCCGAAATGTCGGTCGGCATATGCAGAAGACTCAAACTCTCGAACAAGCAAATCGAAATCGTCTATGAACTCATACGCGACCATCTGAAATTCAAAGATGTGTTTCATATGAAAAAAAGCACATTGAAACGATTCATAGGATCGCCTAATTTCGAGGAACACATGGTCCTGCACATGGCCGACTGCCTGGCAAGCCATGGATCGACCGAAGCATACGACTTCATCGTGAATAAGTTCGAGGAGTTCAAGAACGAGGAGATTAAGCCTGAACCGCTATTGGGGGGTAAAGAGCTTATTGAAATGGGCTATATCCCGGGTCCGCTTTTTGCGGAGATTCTCAACTTCGTAGAGGAAGCCCAGTTGGAAGGAGATATTAAAAACGCGGAGGAAGCCCGGGAGATCGTGTCAAAGAAATATCCGGTTGACAAGTAACCGGGTCTGTCCCCATTACATCTACTTGAAAGTCCCCTCATTGAAATCGGATGATATATACCAGAACTTTCCAATTTTTATCCACGTGTCCTTCGCCATGACGCTCCTTTCGGAGACCGAAGGATATTTATAATAAGTATAAAGCACCCTCACCTTACACACGCTGGTTTCCATTTCCTTGTTGCTGCCGTCGGGCTTGCCTTCCGTAATGAAGGTCATTTCTTTTATCTCATAGCCCGTGATGTTGAGATCCTCCCGATTTGCGAGTACAAAGCTCTCGAACTGCTTGTGCTTCTCGGGATCCACGAACTTGGCGGCTTTATCATAAGACTTCCACATTATCAGCTTGTAATAGAGGTCTGATGATTTTGCGAGGGATTCCTGATCGTCTTTCTGAATTATGCCTTTCGTCGTACCGCAACCGAACAAGACGAAAACCAGAACTAGGGACAAGACAGCTTTCTTCATAGTGGAATGTTAATACTGCGGGACGAATATATCAAATACCCGGAATAAAGTATCCCGGTATTTCCGAATGCGGAGGGTTTGTGAAAACCCCCCGTTCCCGGTTTAAATTTTTCCCTGCAGCAGGAACGCTATAAGAAGAGCATAAATAACGAGAGACTCGATGAGAGCAAGACCGATAATCATCGGCGTGAGGATCTTCGAGCTTGCGCCCGGGTTTCTCGCGATACCACTCAATGCGGCAGCGGTTGCGCGCCCCTGACCCAAACCTGCGATTCCGGCCGCGATTCCTATTCCCAATCCCGCTCCGAGAGCAAGACCGAGCTTTGTCAGCTCTCCGCCGCTTCCTTCCTGAGCGAACGCCGCATCGGGAATAAAAGCAGCAAGAAATGCGACTCCTATTATCGAGAGAACCGAAAGTGCTGTTTTCATTTTTTACCTCCTTTTGTAGAGTAGGTCATCTATTTCTAAATTTTGTGTCCTGTTTTATTCAACTTCCGCTTCATGTGTCGTAGCAAGGGATATGTATATCGCCGAGAGCACCGTAAATATAAACGCCTGCAAGAAAGATACAAATATACCCAGACCTATAAATATCGCCGGAATGATATAATGCAAGAGATTCGTGAAAACACCCAGTATCAGGTGGTCTCCCGTAATGTTCATGAAAAGCCTGAGTGAAAGCGATATGGGGCGCACGAGATGGCTTATCACCTCGATTATGAACATAAGCGGAGCGAGAAATATCACGGGTCCCGCAAAATGCTTTAAATAACTAAGCCCGTTTTCTTTAAATCCGTAAAAGTTATACATTACAAATATGACGAGAGCGCAGGCGACCGGCACGTTGAAATTTCCAGTCGGGGGTAGAAACCCCGGGATGATGCCCAGAAAATTCGCAAATAAGATATAAAAAAAAGACGCGCCCAGCAGGGGGAAGTACAGCTTGGCCCGCTCTTTCGAGCCTAACATATTCGTAAAGAGGTCAAAAAGGAAATCGATCGTGAGAATCTCAAAAATATTCCTGATGGAAAATTTCTCATCAGGTAGAACGGAGCCTTCCTTCGACAACGCATTTTTGATTGAAAACCCGGCAAGGGTCAGAAGAATCAGCACCAGAATAGAGCCGAGGATATAATCATACTTTCCCAGACCCATCAGCGTAAACCAACTAGAGTGTTCCATTCTTACTCCCTTTAAGACTTTCTCCTATTATTATAATAACAACCCCGGTGACTCCTATAAAGAACCCGTATAAGTTAACTTTGGCAAAAAGGAATAATGATACTACTATCCCTACAAAGACCACCATCTTGGTTATAAACGCGAAAATGCCGAAACCCTTCGGATACGAGTTCGAGACAAGTGTATTAACCAGAAACCTGATTGCCATGAAATTGGCGGTAAACAAAATCCCCCCCGCTGCCGTTCCGACCGCAAGCTCCTTCGACCCCACAAAATAATTCACAACCATCAGAATGGCGGTTACTGCCAAACCGCTTCTCTCAACCCTCCCTATCGTCGGTATGTTAATTAGTGTCGCCGTCCTTTCCGTCATTTACCCGTTTTAACATCCTCAATAAAATATTGAACCCGGCAAACCCTCCGGCCAATAGCCCGATAATCGTAAACCATGGCGTGTGGGTTCCTACCAGTTTATCCACGTACTGTCCGAGCAGTATTCCCGCTATGACAGAAAACCCGAGCTCGAACCCTACGGCTATAAACGTCAGCCATTTATATTTTCCGTCGCTCTTAACAGTTCATTCCCCCCTTGTATATCAGACCGATTTAAGAGCTCTATACAAGACGTCAAGCGTACGATTAACATCCTTTTTCGTGTGGGCCAGAGAAAGAAAAACGGCCTCAAACTGAGAGGGCGGAAACATAATACCAGCCCTGAGTAAAATTTCAAAAAATTTGGAATACTTTTTTCTATCGCACTTGAGGACAGTTTCGTAATCGATCGGCGCCGTTTCTATAAAAAAGAGCGTAAACATGGATTCTACTGAGTTGACAGTTGCCCTAATCCCAAGCTTCTTTATTATATCCCTGATGCCTTCGACAAGTACAAGCGTGAGCCCTCCAAGCCTTTTATAATTCCCCCTCTCCTTGAGCTTTCTAAGGGTCGCAAGACCCGCCGCCATTGCGAGCGGGTTGCCCGATAGCGTCCCTGCCTGATACATCGGACCTATAGGAGCCACCATGCTCATTATTTCTCTTCTTCCTCCGAACGCTCCGACCGGGAGTCCTCCGCCTATGATCTTTCCGAGGCAGGTAATGTCTGGAGTAACACCGTATTTACTCTGAGCGCCGCCCATACCGAGCCTGAACCCGGTTATAACTTCATCAAATATAAGGAGGGACCCCGAATCATTTGTGATTTGTCTGAGACCTTCCAAAAAGCCATCTTCCGGCAGGACGACGCCCATATTTGCGGCCACCGGCTCGAGAATCACACCCGCTATCTTATCCCCGTATTTATTGAATAACTTCTTTACAGAACCGAGGTCGTTATATCTAGCCAGCAGTGTTTTTTCCGTAAAGGCTTCAGGAACACCCGGGCTGCTGGGTGTTCCGAATGTTGTCGCCCCCGAGCCCGCCTGCACAAGCAGATAATCCGCGTGTCCGTGATAGCATCCTTCGAATTTAATAATGTAATCTCTTTTAGTGTATGCCCTTGCGAGACGTACCCCGCTCATCGTGGCTTCAGTACCTGAGCTGGTCATCCTAACCATATCTATCGACGGAAAGGATTTGACTATGAGCTTCGCAAGCTCTATTTCATTCGCGCAAGGCGCCCCGTAACTCGTTCCCCTTTCGGCGGCGCTTTTAATAGCCTTAACAACCCCGGGCTCCGCATGGCCCAGTATAAGAGGACCCCACGAGGACATGTAGTCGATAAATTTATTGCCGTCCTCATCATAGACATAGGGGCCCTTGGCCCTTGCTATGAATAGAGGGGTGCCCGATACGGCTGTGAACGATCTTACCGGACTGTTAACACCTCCAGGCATAAGGTTTTCCGCGGTTTTATAAAGTCTTTTCGATTTAGTGAATCGGAGTTTCATTTCCTCAATTAAGGAGTGGATTTGATAAAATCAGCGAGTAGTAAACATGGATAATAACGGGGTGTCAAGTTGCCCTGAGATCAGCACTATTTAGAAGGGCAAAAAAAGAGAGAAACCCCCCTGACGGGGGTTTCTCTCCGTAATTTATAACCTCACCAATCTAGAACTAAAGAATGATGAGAAATTCTTATATTCAAGCGTTAGGGCAAACTTATATTAATCAGCGTACTGAAATATAAGTCTTGCGCCTACCTTCGCAGTCGGTGATGTTGTTACGAAGTGGGCCCTTCTGTTAAGCTGATAGGCCTCTTCGGTCGTTCCAGCGCCGAACTGTGTCGTTGCACCGCCGCTTGTTGTCGTTATCCTAGCAGGGTCGATTCCCAGCTGGACAAGATACGCCTTCGTCGCGTCTGCCCTTCTCTGAGCAAGTTTCAAGTTGTATGCCGCTTTACCCCTTATATCAGCATACCCTTCAATCATTACAGTCAAGTGTGCATCTGCCTGTAATGTAGCCGCGTCTTCTTGCAATACCGATGCAGCGTCCGGCCTGACGTTGTACTTATTGAAGTCAAAGAAAATATCCTTCAACTCAGCTGCCGGCGGCGGGGGTGGTGGTGGTGGCGGCGGCGGTGGTACTGCACATTTTAACCTTGCTTCGTCAGCCTTTGCCTTGGCATCAATAAGCATTCTGCGAGCTTCGAGTTCACTGCAGAACTCACCCGCGAGGGCTTTACCCTTACCTAATGCAGATTGAGCAGCTGCAAGCTCAGCCTCACCACAAGGGGCTCCGCAATAATCGCCCCTCTTAGGATCATCACCGCAGACTCTCTGCTTACATTGCTCACAAGTAGCTTTCGCTTCAGCTGTCGCCGATTCAGCAGCTGCAAGCTCTTTAGTTGGCGGGGGTGTCGCGCAGCTTGCTAAATAGAGCAATGCAACAACTAACAAGGGGATACCCAAAAACAGGATTTGCTTATCCCTTTTCATTCTACTGCACCTCCTTTAAGAGTTTTTTGAGTACTTAACGAGTACATAATAATAATCTGTTTAATGCTTAACTGCAAGTTCCGAAATTTTTTCTTTTGCCGTTTTTGCCTCGTCCGAATTCGGATACTTATCTATAAGCGTCTGGAAGAATAATTTGGCCTCCTCCTTTTTGCCAATTTCAACTAGGGACATGCCCTGTTTTAAATATGAAAGGGGCACTCTCCGGTCCTTTGGATAGGTATCAATAAACTTCTGGTATTCGAGAATCGATTCTTCAAATTGCCCTTCCCTGTAATATGACTCCGCTATCCAGTAAGTAGCGTCGCTCGATTTCTGGGATTTGGGATATTTGGACAAGAATTCCTTGAACTTCGCCCTTGAATTGTCATAATTCCCTTCGCTAAGCTCCGTGTACCCTTCATTAAATATGGCATCCTCTGTATTGACAGAAGCGGCCTCAGACGGCGCAGACATCTGGGAGCCAGACTCCGACACAGGCGGTGGAGTACCCAAGCTCTGCTGGTTGACCTTGGCCTGCAATTTTGAATAAGCCTGACTAAGTTCTTTCATATTCGCTTCAAGCCGATAAACTTTCTCTTTCAATTCTACATCGGATCCTGTGGCAGTCGACTCTTTCTGGCTTATCGCGTCCACTTGACTGGACAGCCTTTCCATTTTGCCCTCAAGCCTAGTCTGGCGAGCGTAAACACTGCTGACATCACCCTGAGTAGCCACACATCCTACAGACATTATAGAAATCACCGCCAGTATAAGACTTGTAACTTTAGCCGTCATAGATCATACCTAGAAACTCGGAGAAGCAGCAGCAATGGCCGGAACGAAATGAGCTCTTCTGTTTTGCTGATAATCGGATTCCGTCGTCCCTGCCGCGAACTGTTGTGTCTCTCCTTTGCTTATAGCCTGAACCTTGGAAGGCGGAACCCCGAGACCAACCAGATAGTTCGCCGCCGATTCAGCCCTTCTCTGACCTAGAGCCAAGTTATATTCTTCCGTACCGCGCATATCACAGTAACCTTCTATCACGACAACCTGAAACTTATTACCGCTGTTCTTAATTATACTTGCATTTTGATCAAGCACGGGTTTTGCATCGAGCCTGACAGCAGATTGGTCATAGTCGAAGAATATATCAACCAATCCATACTGCGACCCAGCCGGACTTAAATTTTGCAGGCTCTCTTCATTATTATTTGCTGTCTTTGCATAAGCCTGATTTTTTGCTTTTCCCTCAGCCTCAATAGCCTTAAACCTCGCTTCTTCCAAAAGCTGACGGGCAGCATCTTTGTTTCCCGCAGCCATCATTTCCTTTGCTTTTGCAATCAGTTCTTCTGCGGCTTGATACTCCGGCAGCCCCTCGGCGCCAGCGTCTTTTGCGTCCTGGAGAGCAGACTGTGCATCTGCCATCTCCTTATCAAGATTAGATCCGCAACCGACTGCAAATATTAACGTAATTATAAAACAAATACCAATAGCTCTAAACAACAGCCTTTCCATTAAGCTCCTCCTGATTGTAACGAAACTTCTACCTGAGATAAGTACATTATTTTGGTTGTTAAGTCAAGAGATTTTAATCAAAAATGCGTTAAATCTCAAATAAAAATGCGGAATTTTTAAAGCAAAAATCGCTATCAAAAATTCTTTGCGGATGTTATTATTGAAAATTAAGAAGGCTCAATGGTCAGTTCATTAAATATACCGGGTTCCTTTAAGTTATTTTTGATTATCCAGATATCGATATCAATACTTAATAGCAATCCGGCTAACCCGACAACCATTGATAACCAAGGCAAGCCAATGCCGCTAACTACCTCAAACAACTCGGCATTTGTAGAAATCAGCCAATTTAAAAAATCCTGTACCACTCTCGAGAAAGAAGCCGATAGGAAGTCACTTGCAGACTTCGGGGATTTCCTACAAAACACACGCTACTTCTATTTTACTCTTTGGCGAATTCGTATGGCCCAGGTTATCATGCTTGACAACAACCGAAAAGGGGACCGGGACAAAGTAAACATAGGGACACTTCTAAGCGGTCAGGGTCGTAATCGCGTTTCAGTCGTAGAACATTGGCTATCGGCATTTCGGCTTTATTAAAGTTCTGACATAAACGGTAAATAAAAATCTCACACAAGGAAACTCCATGAGCAAAGAAGAGGGTTCGGCTGTCGCAGGTGCATTCTGGTCGCTTTCTCCTGTTGTCGTAATAACGAGCTCCTGGGAAGGAAAGCACAACGGACAAGTGGCTGTAACAGCGGTTACCTCCTCAATCGTACAGTCGATCCCGAGACTCCTCGTAGGTATATGGAAAGGTAACTATACACATGAGTTCATCATCAACAGCAGGGCATTCACTATCCATCTCCTGAAACCCGACCAGCTGAGTCTTGTAAAAAATTTCGGGTTCTACACCGGCAGGGAAAGAAACAAGTTCGAGAACGTCGAACTCAGAACGGGCGTAACGGGAAGCCCGGTACTTGTAGAAGCCCACTCTTACGCGGAGTGCCGGGTGATAAACGCAATGGACGGAGGGGACATGACGGCTTTCCTCGTGAGTGTAGTGGAGGGAGGTATCATGAGCAAGGGCGAGTGGATGACTCTCAGCCATTTTTATTCTCACGCTCCGCCCGAATGGATTGAAGAGTACGGTTATAAGCTCTCACGCTCCGTTTCTTGCTCACTCAATATTATCCACAACATAGATTATTCGCAGTGGGAGCCATGATTTCCTTAAGGTGGAAAAGAACTGTAAAATCCAATCCATTTCGAGCTGCCAGGAGATAGAGAACGGAAGATCCGTTAGGGCTGCGGAACTTCGCCCCAATCTCTTTATTTCTAGCGCGGATCCGGTACGGCTACGATTTTCATACGCCGCCCAGACCTGATTACAACCAATTCAACCGGGGCACCCGGCCTTGATTTCTCTAAAGCGTAGTAATAGTCATAGATGTTATCGATAGCATTGCCGCCGTATTCAACAATAGTGTCACCCGCTAAGAGCCTCGCTCTCTCGGCAGGACTGCCTTTCTTGATTCCGGCGAGCTTTACCCCCCTCACGCTGTTCGTATAGTCAGGAATCGTTCCAAGATAAACTTTAAGCCCTGTCGGCACATTATTGGTCTCCTCGCCGCCTGTAAACGTAACCTTTCCGGGTCTGTTACCAAGCTTAGTAACAAGATTGGCAATGAGATCGAGGACCTTTTCCTCGCCGTACGGGTTTATCTTTTGCCAGTCATCTTCAGGCGCGTGATAGTCTTCGTGAAGTCCGGTAAAAAACTGAACGGCTGGAATATTGTCGGTGTAAAAAACCAACTGGTCGCTCGGTCCGAACGCCGAATCTATGAATTTGATATTCAAACCGAGACCGGAATTCGCTTTTTTAATCAGGCTTTCCCATTCCTCTCCGGAGCCCACGCCTATAATCACGAGCTTATTTCGACGGAGTCTCCCGATCATATCCATATTTATCATCTCTATAATATTGTCGTTGGGAAATCCCTTATGTTCGATGAAATGAGAAGACCCGAGCAGCCCTATTTCCTCGCCGGAAAACGCTATAAAGAGTAGACTCCTCCTGATCGAGCCTCTCTTGCCGGCAAAATACTTGCTCAACTCAAGAAGACCCGCTACACCGGAAGCGTTGTCGTCGGCCCCGTTATATATCCTGCCCCTCTCTTTCACGCCTCCGACATATGCTTCCCCTCTCCCCAGATGGTCATAATGCGCACCGAGAACTATTACCTCTCCTTTAAGCACGGGGTCGCTTCCGGGGAGGAAGCCGATCACATTCGCGCTTTTCGCATTGACTTTTATAATCTCCGTACGCATCCGTGCATTCGCATCCGGGATCGCGAACGAGGCGTACGTTCTCCGTAAGAGCATTCCCTCCAGCCGAGCGAGGTCTTTACCTGCAGAATGTAAAATTTCCCCGGCCTTATCCCTTCTTATAATTACTGCAGGGATCCCGGCATCCCCAGGTGACGATTCAAAGGCTACGCTCCCTAGGTCATCTTCCTCGTAGAGAGAACGCGGCGTCGTGAATATTATCCCCTCAGCCCCCCTCTGAAGGGCGTTATTCATCTTATACCGGAAAGACGAATAATCGTAGAAGTTGCTCCTATAGTCCAAATCACGGGGCGCGCCCCTGAGCACAATCACGATTTTACCTTTGACATCCAACCCGCCATAATCATCGTAACCAAGATCAGGGGCGCTGATCCCATATCCGGCGAATACCAATCCACCCGAAGAAAAACCGCTGGCGGATATATCGAGTGGAAAGAAATCCCTTTTCATTTCCAGCTGCTCCCTCCGGCCTTTAGTAATTATCGTGAGCGAATTCGACTTTCCCGGAACTAACCTCTCGGGCAGCTGGAAATTTTGATAGTACGTTCCTTTGTCCCCGAAAGGCTCGATGCCAGATTCCTTGAAGTGACGGGCTATATAGTCAGCCGCTATCTCGCACCCCTTTTCACCCGTCATGCGTCCTTCAAGCTCATCCGAGGACAGAAACCTCACGTAGGCAATGATTTCTTCAGGGCTTATTTCCTTACGTCGGTTTCCGGTATGAGCCTCATCTGCAAGAGACGGCGTGATGACATAAAAGAGGAGAATTACAGACAGGATGTACTTGAACATTGCCTAATAAATTACCTCAGTTCTCTCCTCTTGGACTTCAGATTGGGGCCGTTTCCGGCACTCGATTATCGGGTATACGGTCCCGTTGACAACCCATCTATCTATTGCATATCGGGAGTCGCCGGATTCCACTAAATCGCGTTTGCAGGCGCGAGCAAACCGTGTAAGACTTATCCGCCTATATCGCATACCGGAGCAGATTTTGTATCCAGTGCTATTCAAAATAGGCGCTGTATCCGTTTCGTCCTTCTCGGTGATGGTTCTCATTGCCTACCTAGTCGCATACCTATTGGGCGAATACGAATTCAAGAGGAAGGACTTAAACAGCAACCTCGTCGATTTGCTGCTCATCGCTACAGTTGCAGGCGGTCTCGGAGGGGCGAAGATAATGTTCCTGTATCAGCAGGTGCCTCTCTCTAACTTTATTGCAGACCCGGTCAGATACCTCGCATCCGGTTTTACATCCTTCGGGGGTCTCATAGGAGTTATTTTACTCACGTGGTTCGTAACACAGATGAAGAGGGTGAGCTTTCTAGCCGTCACGGATTTAATGTCGCCGCTTCTGGCCCTAGCTTACGGAATAGGGAGAATAGGATGTCTCCTTGTCGGGGACGATTACGGGAACCCCACGAATGTGCCGTGGGCGATGACTTTTCCGCAAGGCTCGCCGCCGACTTTCCAGTATGTACATCCCACTCAGATATACGATACGATCTGCATGTTTATACTATTTTCCATACTCTGGAGTATTCGTAAAAAGAATTACCCGGCCGGATGGATGACTGCGGTCACATTCATTATATTGTGCATACAGCGATTCCTCGTGGAGTTCCTCCGTCACACGACTCCGAGCTTCATTCCGGGACTTTCAGAGGCACAGCTTATAGCAATCGGGTTCGTAGTCGCGAGCGCCGTAATGTTATGGAAGATAAAAAACCGTCCGGACAATAAAGAACAGCCGAAGTCGGCACGACAGTAAAGTCTTATGAGGCGGAATCAATTCGGTAATTTATACATTATTGAAATTATGCATTTTCCATCTTGCAATTTGTTTATAAATCCTTTTACTTTGAATATGTTATGGTAATATTCAGGTCGATTATAAATCAGCAAAAATCATATCTGACTCTATTTTAAAATTATTTCCCGAATAAAGATGAATGGCATGAACGGGATTACGTCGGTTTTAAACTCTCAAAATGGACCCATTCGTCGGTGGCTCGCCCCTACCCTTGCGATATCCCGGAATTCCCTGGTTTAATCATATGAAAGTGATCTTTGACCCCGAAGAGTCCATACAATACCCCACGTCAGCGACGATCGGGAACTTCGACGGCGTCCACCTGGGACATAAGAAGATTTTGAGAGCGGTCAGCGAAACAGCTGGAAAGAAAGGCTTGAGCTCCTGCGTAATAACATTCCATCCGCATCCCCAGAAGGTCCTCCAGAATATAGAGATACCTCTTCTCATGCCCATCAGAGAAAGACTGAGGCTATTCGAAAAAGAAGGGATGGATTTTACCGCCTGTTATACGTTTACGGAGGAAATTTCGAAAATCTCCGCAAAGGATTTCATTTCACGGATACTGGTAGGGAAGCTTAATGTGAAACACCTCATCGTAGGCCACGATTTTTGTTTCGGACGAAAGAGGGAAGGCAATGCGGAGCTACTTAAGACTATGGGAGGTAAGTACGATTTCGAGACTAGCGTCCTGGGGCCGGTATTCATCGGCAATGAAGTAGTCAGCAGCCGCACGATCAGGGACATTCTCAAATCCGGCGACCCTCAAAAAGCCGCGAAATTCCTGGGCTATTACTACTACATAGAGGGTCAAGTAACCGAGGGAGAAAAGAGGGGAAGGATAATCGGATACCCCACGGCGAACCTTCATACGGACTGGGACATCATACCAAAAACCGGTGTTTACGCGACAAGGGCAGTATCGGACGACAGAACGTTCGACAGCATCACGAACATCGGCTACAGGCCTACTTTCGGAGAAAGGAAGCTCCTCATAGAAACTCATATATTCGATTTCAATTCCGATATTTACGGCAAACGGCTCAAGCTAGAGTTCATTGAGAGGATAAGGGACGAGCAGCGCTTTGAGAACGTTGACGCGCTTGCCGCCCAGATAAAGAGAGACGTGGAAAGTGTAAAGAAAGTCCTCTCGGCTCCGTCCGTATAGGATAAAATGTTAGTATCCTTTGGCAAAAGGGGGAGAATTGGAAGTAAAAGCAACGACGAAAATATACGGCATATTCGGTCATCCGGTCAGTCACAGTCTCTCGCCTGTAATGCACAACAGCGCTTTCGCAGCGCTTGGTCTTGACTGCGTCTACCTGGCATTCGACGTGATCCCCAAAAAGATAGGCCACGCAGCAGACGCAATCAGAACGCTCGGCATAAAGGGTATAAATATCACTATTCCCCACAAAGAAAGCATAATCCCCCACCTAGACGAAATCTCTCCTGATGCAAAGCTAACGGGAGCAGTAAATACGATAAAGAACGAAGACGGTAAGCTCTCCGGATACAATACCGACGTAGGGGGATTCCTGAGAGCGCTGGATGAAGATATAGAGTTCAAACCCAAGGGCGCGAGCGTATTGCTAATAGGCGCAGGCGGAGCCGCCCGCGCGTTGATGTCGGCTTTCTGCCTGAATGGGGCTGAAAGGATATGCATACTGACCAGAACCTATGATAAAGCACATGCACTCGGAGCGGAGTTCGGAAAACAATTCAATAATATCGACATAGAATCAATCGCACTTGACGATAAAAAAACCGTCGAGTCCCACCTTTCGCAAGCGGACATACTAGTAAACTCGACATCTGCGGGGATGGAGGGAATAGAGCCTCTACAACTGCCGCTTGAATCCCTTAAAAAGTCCTCCGCTGTCTACGACATAGTATACAAACCGAGGGAGACGAGCCTCGTTAGGGAAGCGCTGAGGCTCGGACACAGGGCTTCAGGAGGGCTCGGCATGCTTCTTCACCAGGGCGCCCTAAGCTTCGAGATATGGACGGGCAGGGACGCCCCTGTAAATGTCATGAAAAAAGCTATCGAATAAGGT
>JBIOKC010000039.1:0-13907 GCA_044451425.1 Thermodesulfobacteriota bacterium | reverse complement strand
CAGAGGTGCCCGGCTGGGAAGAGCTGCGCACGCAGGGCTGGGAGATCAAAAAAGAGACGATAGAGAACCTCGATCGTTATCTCCTCATGCTTGAAAAAAATGTAGTAAAAGCCGGGGGACGCGTCTACTGGGCGCGGGACGGGGAGGAAGCATGCAGCATAATCGTCGGTATCGCCGTGAAGAATAACGTCGACTCGGTTGTCAAAGGTAAATCAATGGCTACTGAGGAGGTCGAGCTCAATCGCGCTCTGGAGAAGGCCGGCATCAGGGCAGTCGAGACCGACCTCGGGGAATATATAATCCAGCTCGCGGGGGAGCACCCGTCACACATAATCGCCCCAGCGGTTCATAAGACGAAAGACGATATATCGAAGCTCTTCTCGGAGAAGCTGGGTATCCCATACCTGAGCGAGCCCGCAGACCTGACGAAGGTAGCGAGGGAGAGGATGAGGAGCGAGTTCCTTAAAGCCGGCATGGGGGTGTCGGGCGCCAATTTCGCGGTGGCCGAGACGGGGACCATAGTGATAGTGGAGAACGAAGGGAACGCGCGCCTCACGACCACTGTCCCCCGCATTCACGTGGCGCTCATGGGGATAGAGAAGATTATCCCTCTCTATAACGACCTATCGCTCTTTCTTACACTACTGACCCGAAGCGCGACCGGGCAGAAATCATCCACTTACGTATCGTTCATAACCGGTCCCCGGAGAAAAAGTGACATCGACGGACCCGAGGAATTCCATCTGGTGCTACTGGATAACGGGCGCTCGGGCATAATCGCCAATCCCGAAACGAGGGAGTCACTCTACTGCATCAGGTGCGGCGCCTGTCTCAATAACTGCCCGGTTTACCGAAAGGTGGGAGGACACTCGTACGGATGGGTCTATTCGGGACCCATCGGCGCGATAATAAACCCGCAGCTGATGGGCATAGACAAGGCTCCCGAGCTTCCGTTCGCTTCGTCGCTATGCGGGGCCTGCAGGGACGTGTGCCCGGTAAAGATAGACTTCCCAAAAGTGCTTCTCGAACTGAGATACGAGGTAAAAGAATCGGAATTGGAAAGGAGCAAGGGATGGGAGCAATTCATGGAACGCCTCACATTCAAACTGTGGCGCATCATAGTCAATCACAGCTCGCTATACAGCCTTGCGTCCAAGCTCGCCTACTATCTCCAGACACCGTTTCGCGGTAGGAGCGGAAACCTGAAATCGCTCCCTTATCCGCTCTCAAGGTGGACGCGAGAAAGGGATTTTCCGGCCTTCGCTGAGATGCCATTCAGGGAGAGGTGGAAAAAAATGAAGAGAGAAACAGGGTAGGGGGTTATAAAAGGATACATGGCGAACAACTCATCACGGGATGAAATACTGAGCAGGGTAAGAACCGGGCTCTACGGCGACCCGGCGGCGCATTATGGGGGGACAACCCCGTCCGGCCAAGAAAACCGGGACTTCAGCACGGAAGCAGGAGCGATTAGAAAACACAATATAGACAATAATAATAGTTTATTAGAGCAATTTATTGAAGAACTACTTAAAGTTAATTCGGAGATCCGGAGGGTGAGATCTGAAGACGAATTGATGCCGTTGATCATGGAACTAATCAGGGATAAAGGCATTTCTTCCTTTTCGATGTGGGGATCGGATTATTTGAGAGACCTCGGCCTTAAAAATCTCCTCAAATCGGGAGGATTAAAACAACTGGAAGCGAGTGATAAGAACGCCATTGCTCAGGCAGGGATAGGCATAACGGAGGTCGATTACGCGATAGCGGATACGGGCACGCTCGTGCTGCTTACGGATGGGAACAGGCCGAGGAGCGTGTCGCTACTGCCCCCGATACACCTCGCAATCGTTAGAAAAGCTAAATTAGTAAGCGATATCAGCGAATTATTCATAATACTTAAACAAACGCTAGATCATACTCAGGACATCACGAGCTGCATGACATTCATCACGGGGCCGAGCAGAACGGCAGATATCGAGCTTAATCTCACGCTCGGAGTCCATGGACCGAAGGAGTTGCATGTGCTCATAACTCCCTGAGTAGGCAAAAGAGTTTTGCACTCCTAATTAGCTTCGGGAAAATCGACGTATGGCCCGGTCGGCGTTTGACCGGGAGGAACATATTTAGGCATCGGCTCTCCGGCAGGTCCCAGAATTTTAATAAATTCATACATCGCAGTCAGGTCTGAATCGCTCATATCCCTCAGAACATACCACGGCATAGGCGGTCTGGCCTTTACGTTCCTCGCCGCATTAAGCCATTCCTTCTCGGTCATCGTGTGCACCATTAACCTCAGGTTTGGTGCATAGGTTGTCCCCCAGGGACCGTGCCAGCCGAGCGGGCTTCCGGTGAGCCATTGATTAATGGGCAGTGTGCCGTCGGACTCCGGGTATCCCGTAGTGTGGCAATCGTTACACCCCGTGATCCTCACCAGATATTCGCCGTGTTTGATCTGTTTTGAAATACTATTTTCGGGAGACTCCGAACCTGTCATCTTGTTGCACGAAACAAAAGCAGCAGCCGCAAGAACCGCGGCGGCCGTAAAAAAGAAACATTTTTTATATAACGTTTCCATCATCCTCCGGAAGTACACGTAGAGCGTAATTTCGAGTTATCAATTATATGTAACCGGGGAATCAAACGCAACGGTTAATGTCAACACGTGCGGAAAGAGGCATGGATATTAGTGCTCAAGCACTTTCCTCACAATATCACTTTCTCGCTATCCAGTCCCTGGCATTTAATACCTTTCCCGTAACGCCGATCGATTCGTCCGACGCAAGATAGACGAAGACGGGGGAAATGTCCTCGGGAGCGGGCAGGGTGAGGGGGTCTTCATCGGGGTAAGCGTTGGCACGCATGCCGGTGCGTGTGCCCCCCGGGTTTACGGAATTCACCCTGGGCCCTGAATCTCCAAGCTCGTCGGCGAGGACCTGAGTGAGACCTTCTAACCCGAATTTGGAAGCGGCGTAGGCTCCCCATTCCTTTTTTCCCTTCCTCCCGACGCTCGAGCTCACGTTTATAATAGAACCGCGATTGGATTTCATGAGAAGCGGCAGCAGGGCTTTCGTCACGAAAAACTGCGCGTTCAGATTGACGTGTATCACTTCCTCCCAGATGTCTTCGGGATATTCGAGAACGGGTTTCCGCTCGCCCAGGATGCTCGCGTTGTTCACGAGAATGACGAGCGATCCCCATTTCTCCGTGAGCGTTTTGTCAAGCTGCTTTACGTCATCAATATTCGATATATCGGCTACGATGTAATCTATATTTCCAAGTTTTCCAAGCTCGCTGCAGACCGTTTTTAAATTCGATTCGCCCCGTCCACATATGACGACCGAAGCTCCTTCCCTGAGGAACGCCTTTGCTATACCTTTGCCAATTCCCTTGCTTCCGCCGGTGATAAAGGCTTTTTTACTTTTCAGTTTCATAATACTCAATTCTACCTGTCGTAGCTGTAAACAACTAAGAGATAAGGAGTGTTAAATGGTCGCTGGTATGAAACTTAAACGCGTTATCGGGTAGAAGGGGCTATTCAGCTTTTATCGGCTCATTGGAGCCGGATAATTTCATTTCGACATCTGTGAACCAGATACGGAAGTTATTATCAGCGCCTACGTGCTTTAAGGACATTATTATCGGACCCATATGATGGTTATCTTCCCATGTGGCGATCACGGTCGGCTTCTCGGAGCCTCCGCGTCTGTATATCCACTCCGCAATCATATCGTTATTGTCCAAAAACAAATCGTATCTGTCTCCGGGGGTGTAACCGCCTGTAGGGGGATAAGTAACACTTACCATCCTGCCCATTCCGCCGCCGATCGGGAACTTGACCTTTTCACTTGCAAGCTCGACCTTCATCCCCTTGTCCCAGACCAGGTGTAACGGGAAGAGAAGCCAGTACTGGTCGTTAATAAAATGGGCGTCGATCTGCTTGAGCGATTCGGAACCATTGCCAGTGAGATCCTTCCTGTTATAAGAAACCGCCGAGGCATCTGTTTTCCCGTCTCCGAGAAAAGTGACCCGATCCTCCTTTGGTTTCCATATCCAGGAACGGGCGGCAACAGTTTCTCCCTTTTTAACGTTAAAAGTGAATTTTATTTCTTCGACCTCTCCGAAGCCGCTTACACCGTAAGCCTGCGCTATTTTCTCTCCTATCGTTAATTCTTGAGACATCGCGTTACCAGCTTGAACAAAAAGGTACAGCATCAGGAGAGCGACAATCGTTAACCAAACTTTTTTTACCGGGAGGACTCTTGAAGAAGGAAAGGACATGACCGGGATAGTATACGTCAAATCGACCAAAGGACAATTAGTTATCTTACTCTAAGATATTCTTTCTTTATCGTTGAGAAATGATGTTATCTTTGATATTGTAATATATCGGGCGCCGGTTCCAGTATATAGTTTTTCAAAATCTTTCCACTTACGAATGAGTTTAGAATAAATGAGCTTGCCTTTATCAGGACGACTTATTCGTGGGATTAGAATTGCAGGTCCATTTATAAGATATTCAGAGCTATTAACAAATAGAACAGATTAATGAACTAAGTTTATGAATAGTGGATCGGGAAGTATCATTTATTAAAATGGTTTACTATCATCATCAAAATTTTTCAGCCAACCTTCGTAATTGAGATTCTCAATAACATCCCATAGAGCAAAATCTGTGAAAGTATTGCATTTGCTGATGACATGTTCAGAAAGTGCATTGATATTAGATTTAACCCCACTCATGGAATATAATATCGATGAATTTTAATGATAATTACATTATGTTAATGAATGTAGCATTACGAAACAAGCAATGTCCGATAAGTTATATTATGTTAACTAATAAAACCCACCAAATCCGGGCTAAAATATCAGGCTTTGGAATCACGCTATTCGCAACCTCTTCTCCTCAAGTAAGTATTCGTTACGAAGAGCTACAGAATCAGATGTATTCCTCATATGAAGTCTTCCTCTGTTTTTTTTTAATTCAACGGTAAGCGAGCCGATTATCTGCTTTAGCTCGGCTTTCTCTCTCCTCAGCCGCTCTACTTCTCCTCCATTCTTCTTGGATTCAAATACGCTATGAGCTTCAGTTAAGAACCTATCCCGCCAGGTGTAGTATTGATTCTGATGTATTCTGTACTCGTCGCATATCTCTGATACCGGTCTACCAGATAAGCCTTCAAGTACTATCTTGGTCTTGGTTTTAGAATCCCATCTCCTTCGTTTCATTACTGCCCTCCCCCTGTGTTTTATAGATATTTTACTAGCTTAATTTTACTAGCTTCTTAACGGGGAATTGTCTGCATCCAGATTTACATAACGAAATTCCATTTAATTCTAGCTACATATAGACATCATATATACTTGAAAATTTAGGCGCAATCATTATATTAAATCATATTCTTTGACATTCTACATATGCATAAGAGGTATCAGAAATGCCCATATACGAGTATAAGTGCAAAAAATGCGGAAGGTTAACGGAAGCACTCCAGGGATTTAACGACCCGCCGCTCAAAAAATGCAAATATTGTAAGTCCGGAAAACTCGAAAAGTTGATTTCACTTTCGTCTTTTCAGCTGACTGGAACCGGATGGTATTCGACCGACTACGCTAAAGGACCCGGCATCCCTCCGCCTGCGAATGACCTCAGCGCACCCGCAAATGACGACGCGGAAGGCAAAGATAAGACCGAGACATCCGGCGCCGCGAGCGAAACCAAATCATCTTCTAACGCTTCGACCTATGAATCTATAAAAAAAGACACGGCAAAAGTCACAAAATCAAAGTCTGAAGGCGAGTAAACGGGAGAGGAGTTATTTTTTACCGCCCTGCCCTATTCTGGTTGCAAGACTGCGCACGAATTAGTAATATTGCAATAATATCATGGACTTAGGAATCGAACATAAAGTAGCGATAGTAGCCGCTTCAAGTAAAGGTCTTGGTAAAGCTGTCGCCATGGGGCTCGCCCGTGAGGGCGTAAAGCTCACCATATGCGCGAGAGGACGGGACGAGCTCGAACGTACGGAAAAAGAGATCGCCTCTGAGACCTCTACGGATGTCCTGGCTCTAGATTGCGACGTATCGAAGACGGGTGAGATAAAGAAGGTCGTCGACGAGACGATTAAGAAATATACGAAAGTCGATATCCTGGTCAATAACGCGGGCGGCCCTCCCACAGGCGGGTTCCTCGATTTTTCCCTCGAAGACTGGCAGAGGGCTATAGAATTGAACCTCTTCAGCACAATTACGTTTTCAAAGGAAGTCCTCCCGCGGATGAGGGAGCAGAAATGGGGACGCATAGTGAACATCACGTCCGTCGCTGTAAAACAGCCCATAGACGGCCTCATACTCTCGAATACGGCAAGAGCGGGCGTAATCGGGCTCGCAAAGACAATCTCGAATGAATTCGGCCAGTATAACATCACCGTGAATAACGTCTGCCCAGGGAGGATTCTGACCGACAGGATCATTCATCTGGCTAATGAAAAGGCCAAGAAAGAAGGAAGGAGTATAGACGAGGCCCTCTCACTCATGGAGCTGGACATCCCGGTGAGACGCATCGGGAAACCGGAAGAGCTTGCGAACCTCGTCGTGTTTCTGGCCTCGGAACGGGCAAGCTACATTACGGGAACAACGATACAAGTGGACGGCGGGATTACGAGGGGGCTATTCTGACCACTCACCTGTAACTTCCATAAGCAGATGAGAGCACAGACCGGGGAAAGGAACAATTCTATTTTATATCTCGCCCTTCTAAGCCTCGTATACTTCCTCTTTGCCTCAGCAAGTCAATACATACTGCCAGCGAAGGAAGCTGCTTTCGACACCGGCGGGAAAATCTATATCGAGATTGACGACGGACAAGGCTCCGTGGTGAAAACCCTCGAAACTTCTCAAAAAGTGATACAAATCAACAATAGTTACAATATTGACAAGATATTACGAAGCGGAGATAAACTAATTATTCAAAGTGGAAAAAGGGCAGAAGTCGGCAGGATGAGCGGATTGAAAAGCCTCTCGCTCGGAATCCCGATCTGAATCAACTCCTAGGGCGTCCGTGACCTAGCGGCACTGCCAGGCATAGGCAGTAAGCTCGCCACAGGTATAGTACAGTACCGGAATGAAAACGGACGCTTTAATAATATAGCGGAACTCCTTCGAGTCGAAGGCATGGGAGAGAAAAAGTTAGCCCTCATAAAACCCTACATAGATCTGGATTAACGTTTAAGCAGGTAATCTATTTCCGTTTCCGTTTCGTTCTTCGGACTACCGTATTCCTTAGGATAATAGATACCCGAGTTCTCGACCGCCTGTCCATTTATCGTCACACTGTCGCGTATGGAATCTATCACGTTGTCCCTGAGAGAATCGAGACTGTACGGTAAATCGCCGTAAGGGGTCGAGACCATTTTGATGCCGGCCGGCTGATTGAAAACGCCGCCAGGGTACTTGGCAAGCGCGTCTTCCATGTAATCAATCCATATCGGCAGAGCTGCGGCGGAACCCGCCTCTTTTCTTCCGAGCGTTTTGTGATCGTCCCTGCCGACCCATACCGCCGTCGTTATTTTCGGGCTGAACCCGATGAACCAGGCATCCGTAAAGTCGTTCGAGGTCCCAGTCTTCCCCGCTATCGGGGCTAGCGGCGTGAGCTTGAGCGCCCTCATGCCCGTTCCTTCTTTTACGACGGCCTGAAGCAGGTCAGTCATTATGAAAGCAGTCTCCGGTGCGAGCGTCTGCTTCGAATTGCCAGCAGAGGTAAAGTCGACCGACTGCTCCCTTATCAGATCGAGGAATTCAGCCGAAGTGAGGAAAGAGTACTTGTCGGCGTTGGCGGATATATCACTTTTCTCCGAAAGGGCTTCTTCTTTAATGTACTGCGTTGCGGCATCGGGGTCCCTGCCCTTCTTCTCGGCGAGCTCTCTCAATATGCGCATGCGTGATTCTTCCCTATGGGCTTTGAGAGACTCCTCCTTCGACATAAACTTGCCGCCTGTGTTGTCTTCTATAATTTTTCCGTTGCGGTCGTATATGCGCAATATGAACTGGGGTTCGACGAGCTTACCGCCGGTTGAGAAAACGTTAAACGCGTGGGCCATCTCGAGCACCGTGACATCCGAACCCCCGAGAGCGAGTGACGGATAAGGCTGGAGCGTGGATGTAAAACCGAAATTGTTAGTCGCATATTTCTGGACGTAACCAGGATCAATGTCCAGGATGAGCCTGACGCTGGCGAGGTTTCTCGATCTGGCAAGCGCCCTTCTCAAGACTATGGGTCCCTCATAAGCCCCGTCATAGTTCTGCGGAGCCCAGTCCTTGACGACGACGGGCATATCGTAGAGTATCGAAGTCTCGGTATAGCCTTTATCCACAGCAGAGGAGTAGAGGATTGGCTTAAAGGCGGATCCGGGCTGCCTAAAAGCCTGTGTAGCCCTGTTGAACTGCGAGAGATCGAAATCGTATCCTCCCACAAGCGCTATTATCCTGCCGTTAGACTCCATCGAAATGAGAGCGGCCTGAGATGCCGGCACATAAACGAGCGAGAAAAAATAATTGCCGTTGCTGTTTTTGTCCGCCTCAACTTTTATGACATCGCCGACCTTAAGCTCGACCGGACTGAGGCTCGTTCCTTCATAGCCGTCGGTGGGCGCGAGTTTCCTGGAATAAAGAGAGCTGAGCCCGGGGACAGCGGTTCCGTAAGGAGAACTCACAGCAAATTTCAGTATCCCGTCTACGCTGCCGACGTCGACCCTCGCCGTATATACGGCTTTGTCCGAGTCCTTCGATTTATCGCCTTTCGAGACACTCGTTATTACGGCGTCGTAGGTGTCCCCTATTTCAATATTCTTAATCCCCTGAGCAAGCCTGAACTTCTTTATCTCGCTGTCGCCGCCAAGGTGTTTGGAAACGAAATCATGACCGTGCCTTGCATCGAGGCTCATAACGCCTCTCCTGAGGGCCCACTGCGCTTGGAGGTTGAGATCCACGTCGAGCGTCGTGAAGACTGTATATCCGCCGTTCACAAAGTTCGCGGGCCCGACCTTGTCCTGTAGGTACCTGCGCACATGCTCGACGAAATAAGGCGCGAGGTCGTTATTTATCCTCTGCCTCGGGGCTATTACTATTTTCTGTTCCAGGGCGTCGAACCTCTGCTCCCTCGTGATGAACCCGGCTTCTTCCATTTTCTCGAGCACGAGCTTCTGTCTTTCGAGAGCCCTGTCGAGGTGTTTTCTCGGCGAGTAGTATTCGGGTTTCTTGGGCAGCCCCGCTAAAAGCGCCGCTTCGGCGAGTGTGATATCCCTGGCTGATTTACCGAAATAGTCCTCGCTCGCCGCCTCTACCCCGTAAGTTCCGTCCGCAAGATAGATGTGGTTAAGGTACAGATATAGTATTTCGTCCTTTGACAGGTTGTTCTCTATCCTGTGCGCGAGAATCGCTTCCTTTATTTTCCTCGATAACGTTCTCTCGGGCGTGAGGATAATATTCTTTATCACTTGCTGAGTGATTGTGCTTGCCCCCCTCACCCAGTCGCCCTCCTGTATGTTTTCGAACATCGCGCCGATTATGCTCTTTATGTCGACGCCTTCGTGCTCGAAAAACCGCTTGTCCTCTATAGCGATGAATGCATTCCTGACGCGGGGAGGTATTTCATTGTAAGGAATGAGCTTCCGCCGCTCAGCCGCGAACTCCGCGATGAGCGTCCCGTCCGAGGAGTAGACCTCGGTAATCAGCTTCGGCTTGTATCCGGTGATAGCCCTGAAATCGGGCAGGTCCCGTGAGTAATAGAGGTATGCCCCGTATAGAGCAATAACTCCTGACGCGGTCAGAAACAGAAATGTTACAAATAGGAAGGCCAAGAGTTTGCTTTTTTTGGCTTTTGATTTAATTTTAACTTTCTTCTTCTTGGCCATTAAGCTGTTCAGGGTCCTTTAAGCACGTATTGATGATTGACTTTTGAGTATTCAAGGTTAATTATACCTGAGTTGGAATTATTAAATAAATCAATTTTGAGCCACGGTAACATAACGGTAATATAATGGAAGAAAGCAATGTAACCCTTGATTCCTACATCAGAAAAATCGACGACCAGGAGATGAAGGGATTGCTCCTGAAACTAAAGAACGAGCTGAGAAAGCCGGACGCGGCCTGGGAACCGATAAAGTCCATTCTGGAATCCATTAACCTGAAAAACAGCGAGGTATTCGGAGAGGTCGCGCTGCTGCTCATTTTAAAGTGAACCGTGTGAGCGGTCTCTTAAACGAACCCGATACGCCTTAACCCTGATAGAATGACCGAGAGAGTAGTCGACAACATACTGGAACTCATAGGCGGGACACCCCTCATAAGACTGAACAAAATTGTTCCCGAGGGCTCGGCTTCGGTCTGGGCGAAGCTCGAGAACCTGAACCCGGCGGGAAGCGTCAAGGAGAGGATCTGCCTCAGCATGATAGAGGACGCCGAGAAGAGGGGAATTATAAAGCCGGGCAAGAGCCTTATCGTTGAGCCCACTAGCGGTAACACGGGAATAGGGCTTGCACTGGTCTGCGCAGTTAGGAGGTACAGGCTCATACTCACGATGCCGGACGACATGAGTCTGGAACGGAGGCAGTTGCTGACGGCGTACGGGGCGGAGCTCATACTCACCCCGGCCGAGGAACAGATGGAGGGTGCGCTCAGAAAGGCTGAAGAAATTCTAAAGGAGCACCCTGGCTCTTTCATGCCGCAGCAGTTCAAAAACACGGAGAACCCCGGCGCGCACAGGGAAGGCACAGGACCCGAGATACTGGAACAGATGGACGGGGGAATAGACGCCTTCGTCGCGGGCGTGGGGACTGGGGGAACGATAACGGGAGTTGGTGAGGTACTCCGGAAGAATAATCCGCATATTTACATTGCAGCCGTAGAGCCGGAGGAGTCCCCTGTCCTTTCGGGCGGCAAGTCTCACGTCCATGAAATACAGGGGATAGGCGCAGGATTTATCCCCGAAATACTCGACCGGGAAATATATGACGAGGTTATAAAAGTTAGCGGGGATGAGGCTAAACACTTTACAAAAGAGGTAGCTCTCAAAGAGGGGTTACTCGTAGGAATCTCCGCAGGAGCTGCAGGAGTAGCCGCTCTCAGGGTGGCAAAAAAGCTGGGCAAAGGCAAAAACGTAATCACAATATTTTGCGACACGGGTGAGAGGTATCTGAGCACGGGAGTGTTCGACATCGATTAAAACCTGTGGCAAAGTATGTAATTATCCTTTATAATTAGGGAATCTTAGTTGAAAAGCTAAAGTACGTGTGCTATCCTTCATCAACAGTAGTCTTTTATTAATTTCTAATAAAATGAGGTAAAAGTGAACAGCCAGCTATTTAAAAACTTGGTGTTATGGTTAGTCATATTCGTAGCCATCATCGCCCTGTACCAATTAGTACATACTCCTAGAAGCAACTTCCAGGAAATAGCATATAGCGAGTTCCTGGTGGACGTCGAAAAAGGCGAGGTGAAGGACCTCGAATTCAAGGGCGAGGAGATAAAGGGCCAATTTACGAATCCCACGGGAGATCAGACCATAGAGGGTTTCAAGACCGTAGGGCCGGCGAATGACGACCTCATAAAGAAGCTGCAGTCCAAAGGCATCTCGTTTAAATTCGATTCCGACAAGGAAGGCTCCCTCACCCACATGCTGCTTAACTGGGCGCCCCTGGTGCTGCTCGTAGTGATAATGGTTATCTTCATGAGACAGCTACAGGCGGGCGGCACGAAAGCCATGTCGTTCGGAAAAAACAGGGCGAGGATGCTTACGGAGAACCAGAACAAGATAACGTTCAAGGATGTGGCGGGAATAGACGAAGCGAAGGAAGAAGTACAGGAAATAGTAGAATTCCTCAAGAGCCCCAAGAAATTCACGAAGCTCGGCGGAAGGATACCGAAAGGCATACTACTGGTCGGGCCTCCGGGAACGGGAAAGACTCTCCTCGCCAAGGCCATAGCCGGCGAGGCCGGCGTGCCGTTCTTCATCATCAGCGGCAGCGATTTCGTGGAAATGTTCGTCGGAGTCGGAGCGTCCAGGGTAAGGGACTTATTCGTTCAGGCGAAACGCCATGCGCCGTGCATCATTTTCGTAGATGAGCTTGACGCGGTGGGAAGACACCGCGGCGCGGGATTAGGCGGAGGCCACGACGAAAGGGAACAGACCCTGAACCAGCTCCTCGTAGAGATGGATGGCTTCGAATCGAACGAAGGGATAATAGTCATGGCGGCGACAAACCGTCCTGACGTACTCGACCCCGCGCTCCTGAGACCGGGCAGGTTCGACAGACAGGTCGTCGTCCCGAGACCCGACGTAAGGGGAAGGGAAGAGATATTAAAAGTTCACTCGAAGAATACGCCGCTCGATGAAGACGTCGCACTGTCCGTTATCGCCCGCTCGACTCCGGGTTTTTCAGGAGCCGACCTGGAGAACCTCGTGAATGAAGCCGCCCTGCACGCGGCAAAATTCGGAAGGGCTAAAATCACAATGGACGACTTCGAGTATGCAAAAGACAAGGTCATTATGGGGGTCGAAAGGAAGAGCCTTATCATCAGCGACGCCGAGAAGAATATCACCGCGTACCACGAAGCTGGACACGCGCTGGTAGCCAAGCTTACGCCCAGCACGGACCCGATACACAAAGTTACTATCATACCCAGGGGAATGGCCCTGGGCGTTACACAACAGCTTCCGATTGAAGACAAGTACACGCTCTCGAGAACGAGCTTGAACGCAACTATCATGGTGTTGCTGGGAGGCAGAGCCGCCGAAGAAATCGTATTCGGTGAAAGGACCAGCGGCGCGGGAAACGACCTAGAGCGGGTAACCGAGATAGCGCGCAAGATGGTATGCGAGTGGGGAATGAGCGAGAAAGTCGGGCCTGTCACTTTCGGCAAAGGCGAAGAGCAGATATTCCTCGGGAAGGAATTATCGAGACCGAAGGACTACAGCGAAGAAACGGCTGTCGAGATAGATAACGAGATCAGAACGATAGTGAACGTGAATTATTCGAAAGCAAAAACACTCCTTGATGAGAATATCGACCTGCTCCACATGCTCGCAGGCGTACTACTGGACAAAGAGGTAATAGACGGCAAGGAACTTGACGAGCTTGTAAAGGATTTTAAAACGAAGGAATTCCCGTCCCAATGGGAGAAGCCAATAGGATCAGAAGGTTCAGTTGCGCTGAGGAATACCAACAGCACTCAAGACGCTTGATTTTACGAATCCGGCTTTCGTCTGTTTTTGCAATTTGGAAAGTATAATTTAAAGCAGCAGTCCCGAGTCAAGAGTTTTTTGAGAGTTTTCTCCCCCATGACCGGAAAGAGGATTTGTATGCGGCAGAAAGAAATAGGCAATTACACCGGCTCTATAGAATTTCGCCAAGGTTACGGGCATTTGCCTATACTCCCCGGCACCTTATTCAAATGCAGAGATAAAACCCTCAGACTACATGAAAGAACACACATCGTGGGGATACTGAACGTCACACCCGACTCATTTTATGACGGAGGCAGGTACACACTTATTGATTCCGCGGTGAGACACGCGGGCGAGATGTTGGAGGCAGGTGCCGATATCATAGATGTCGGTGGCGAGTCTACAAGACCGGGGTCGTCAGGAATAACCGAAGAAGAGGAATTACGAAGGGTTTTACCCATGATAAGGGAGATCGGGAAGAGGTTCGATACGGTTATCTCGATTGATACCACAAAGGGAAAGGTCGCCAGGGAGGCGCTCGGGGAGGGAGCCTCCATCATAAACGATATAAGCGGGCTTACGTACTCGGACGGGATCGCCGAGGCTGCTTCCAAATACGGAGCCGGCCTCGTCTTAATGCACACTCCGTCCCGTCCTGCCGATATGCAGGACCGCACTGAAT
>JBIOKC010000038.1:0-14018 GCA_044451425.1 Thermodesulfobacteriota bacterium | reverse complement strand
GTCGGGATAATAGGCGGGAGCGGGCTTTATGCGATGGAAGGTCTTACCGAAGTGGATTTAGTGAGTGTAGACACCCCATGGGGAAAGCCGTCGGACGACATTGCGGTTGGTACGCTCGGAGACGCCAGGCTCCTTTTCCTGCCGCGACACGGCAAGGGGCATAAGCTCATGCCGTCTGAAATAAACTACCGGGCTAATATTTTCGCGATGAAGAAGCTCGGGGCGGAGTGGATAATATCCGTAAGCGCGGTCGGCAGTATGAGGGAAGATATCGCGCCCGGGGATATAGTGATTCCGTCCCAGTTCTACGACAATACGAAGTCGCGAGTGTCCACTTTCTTCGGGGACGGAATAACCGCTCACGTGTCCATGGCGGATCCCGTCTGCCATGTGCTTTCACGCGCGCTTTACGACGCCTCTCTCGCTGCGGGTGCGACTGTCCATAAAGATGCAACGTATATATGTATGGAGGGGCCGCAGTTCTCGTCCCGCGCCGAGAGCAACATCTACAGGAAGTGGGGAGTGGATGTAATAGGCATGACTAATATGCCCGAAGTTAAGCTTGCGCGGGAAGCGGAGATTTGCTATTCTACACTTGCATTGTCGACTGACTATGATTGCTGGCATGAGCTGCACGGCGACGTTACGGTGGATGACCTGATCGAGACCCTTATGAGCAACGTGGCTCTGGCCAGAAGAATTATCATAAACGTTCTTCCCCTGATAAATGAGAAGAGGCGTTGTGGCTGCCAGAACTCTCTTGAAAACGCCATTATCACCTCCAGGGACGCGATTTCCCCGGAGGTCAAAGACAGGCTTGGAATACTGATAAAGAGGTACGTCTAAATGAAGCTGTTAGTCGTAGGATCGATAGCTCTTGATACCGTAGAGACGCCATTCGGTAGAGAAGAGAATATACTCGGAGGCTCGGCGTCTTATTTCTCTCTTGCGGCCAGCATGTTTACGGACGTATGCGCCGTAGCGGTAGTGGGCAGCGATTTTCCGGAGGAGCACCTGGAACTCTTCAGGTCCAAGGGTATATCGCTCGACGGAGTAAACAGGGAGTCCGGTAATACTTTTAGGTGGGAGGGGAAATACGGATATGATCTTGGAGATCCGGAGACGCTCGGGACACACCTGAACGTGTTCGAAAACTTCAAGCCGTCTCTTCCCGAGAACTACAGGGACATAGAATACGTGTTCCTCGCTAACATAGACCCGGAGCTGCAGCTGAGCGTGCTCAATCAGGTGAAAAAGCCGAAGCTCGTTGCGTGCGATACGATGAACTACTGGATACAGAACAAGCCTGAGGCGCTTAAGGAAGTGATTAAAAATGTGGACGTACTGATGCTTAACGATTCGGAGACGAGGATACTTGCTAAAGAGCCCAGGATAACTCATGCGGCGAGGATGGTTCTTGAGCTCGGTCCGAGCATGCTCATAGTGAAGAGGGGCGAATATGGGGCCATCATGTTCTCGAAGGAGGGTATATTCTGGGCGCCTAGCTACCCGCTTGAGGAAGTCATTGATCCGACCGGAGCTGGGGATTCTTTCGCAGGCGGATTCATGGGCTACATCGCGGGCCATAATATTTCCGATCACTCGGGATATAAGTCCGCGGTCGTGTTTGGCAGCGTTATAGCTTCTTTTACGGTGGAGAATTTCAGCGTCAGGAAGTTAGCGCAGCTGAAAAGGTCGGAAATAGACAAGAGGTTCACGGCGTTCCTACAACTCTCGAGGCTCGACTGACATGAAGAAAATTGCACTGATTTCCCTATTTGTCGCATTTACGCTCGCTGCCTGCGGAGGGGGAAAGAAGAAGACCGAAGCGCCTGAGGATACGGCAAAGATGTTCGAGAATCAGAAGGCGCTTGCCGTATCGTCTTTGTGGAGGGGCAATTTCCAGCAAGCGCTCAAGGAGATCGACGATGCGGAGAAGATAAATAACAAGGACCCTGAGGTCTATGTAATAAAGGGCGCCATATACATTGGGTTCAAGGATTATCCGATAGCCGAGGAGAATTTCAACAAGGCGATCGGCCTCGACAAAAGTTACACGCCGGCGCATTTTAACCTCTGCGGCCTGTATCTTATCGAAGAAAATTACGACCGGGTCATTACGGAATGCGGTCTCGTCGTTGCAGACCCCACGTATAGAGCTAGAGCCAACGCGTATACCAATATCGGCCTTGCGTATTTCGGCAAGGGAGATATGACGAAGGCGAGGGAGAATTACGAGCAGGCTCTCAAGCTTAACCCTGCTTTCGTCTATGCACACAACCAGCTCGGCAAGCTGTATATGTCGGCAGGTAGGTACGGGGAGGCAGTGGCGGAATTCCAGCAGGCGATAACGGGTCTCCCCAGCTACGAGGAAGCCTACTTCAACCTCGGCCTCGCCTACCTCAAGCTCAACAACAACTTAAAGGCGTGCGAGTCCTTCAGGAAGGTGGAAGAGATTTCACCGTCGTCCGAATTCGGTGTCAGCTCCAACCGTTATGTAAACACAATTTGTAAATAAACGGGGCGGAGAGGCAACCGCCTACTAGCCGATGACTGTGGGGCTCGTTATTCCTGCGCGGCTTTTCGGGACATCCGCTAGCGGTTGTTCTTAATTTTCTCGGCCAGTGAGGAGGTGGATACGCCTTTTACGAGCGGGACGATCTTTACCCGTCCGCCGTAACTCTTGACAAACTTACCGCCGACAACGTCTTTAAGCTTGTAATCTCCGCCCTTTACCAGAATGTCGGGTTTTAACTCCTTAATCAGCTCGAGAGGAGTGTCCTCTTTGAATACGACCAAGTAATCGACGCAGTCGAGAGCGGCGAGAAGTATCAACCGGTCGGCTTGTGTAATGTATGGCCTTCCCGCGCCCTTGAGCTTTCTCACGGATTCATCGCTGTTTATAGCGACGACGAGCGTGTTCCCCAGCTTTCGGGCTTCACGAAGAAGCTTCAAGTGCCCTATGTGGAAGAGGTCGAAGCACCCGTTTGTAAATACTATCTTCCTCCCCATCGCCCTCATGCCCGCGAGAGTTTTCGCGAGAGCGCTGCGGGTCGAAATCTTCGACTTTTCCTTTTCTTCCTCCTTCGCGAAATGAGCATTGATGTCCGACTGCGTGACGCTTGCTGTTCCAATGCGGCTTACTACAATGCCCGCGGCGGCGTTCGCTATCTTTACGGCCTCCTCTAACAGGTATGAAGCGAGAAAAGCGAGAGTGAAAACGCTCGCCGCAGTATCTCCCGCGCCGGTCACGTCGAACACCTCGACCGGATGAGAAGGCACTGTGCCGTGCTCCCCATGTTTCGAAAAATAGCTTATTCCGTCACCGCCTCGTGTTATCAAGACGAAATGGGATTCCGTTCGTTCAATTATTTTCTCTGCGGCTTCTCTTAGGGTTTCGTCGTCCTTAATCTTTATACCGGACGCAAGCTCTGCCTCTCTCAGGTTGGGAGTGATTGCGTCTGTACCCCTGTACCTATCATAAGATTCCCCCTTCGGATCGACTGTAACAAATATTCCTCTATCATTTGCCAGTTTAATCATGTGGGAGAGGAGCCTTTCGCTGATAACGCCTTTGGAGTAGTCGGATATTATTATCCCTTTGGGTTTGAAGCGGCTTATTATGCGGTCTACGGATTTTACGAGAGACCTCTCTATACTCTCGCGCGTAAGCGTATCTGCTTCTTTGTCGATGCGCCCTATCTGCTGGTTTCCGGCGATGAGCCTCGTTTTCGTCGTCGTGGGTTTGTCATTGTCCCGGACGATGCCGCCCATACCTATATCGTTCTCCCTCAGGAATTGAACTACCTCATCTCCTTCGGGGTCTTTCCCCAGGGCACCTATGAGCTCGACCGACGCGCCCAATGTCTTGAGATTTAGTGCGACGTTCCCTGCGCCGCCCGGCGTGCTTGCCTCCTCCTTTACTTTTAATACCGGAACAGGGGCTTCGGGAGATATTCTGTCCACAGCGCCCCTCACATAGCGGTCGAGCATGATGTCTCCTACGACTAATATCTTCTGCCTTCCGAACCGCTTCAATATTTCATCGATACGCATATTTTTCCTTTTCTTTCTTTACATCTTTATTTGACTGAAAACGCTCTAATTATAATAGAGTTCGAAAATACTGTAAATTCGGCTTGGTTTACGGTTCGTTCTGTTTGTATATACTAGTATGAAATGATCGACATACACTGTCATCTCCTTCCGAATATAGATGACGGGTCCAAGAGCTGGGAGGAGAGTCTCGATATGATCAGGATAGCCGTCGGCGACGGAATAAAGGGAGCGGTCACGACCCCTCACTGGATACAGGGTACCAACTGGCAGCCTACTCCGGAGAAGGTTAGGAGCGTGGTTGCCGAGCTAAACAACAGGATCGGCGATTCGGGTCTCGATTTCGAGGTGTTTCCGGGTATGGAGATAGGGATTATCCCCGACCTGCCCAGGTATATTTCAAAAGGCGAGGTCCTCTCGCTCGCTGACAGTGATTTCGTGCTCATAGAAATACCCTTTTACAGTCTGCCGCTCGGCATCGAAGATGTCATATCCGGGCTCAAGATGATGGAAATAACGCCGGTGCTCGCCCATCCGGAGCGTAACCGCGAGTTCCAGGGCGCGCCCAGGAGGATACTGGAACTAGTAGGAATGGGGGCTCTCGTGCAGGTCACGGCGTCGAGTCTCACGGGAGGGTTCGGGGAAGCTGCGAAGAGCTGCTCTCTGGAATTCGCGAAGCTGGGCACTCTCCATTTCATCTCGTCTGACGCGCATTCTAACAAGCACAGGACGCCCGTCGTATCGAACGGACTCGCTGTGATAGAGAAGAAGATCGGAAGGGATGCGGCGGACGAGGTAGTCTCGAACACCTATAAGATAATTGAGGAGAAAGCCTCCGTCCGGGTATGACGGTCAACCACACGGTTTAATAATTGTTATTCGGTCTTTGAATGCTGCAGGAACTTAAGCCTCAGAATATAGAGAATATCGTCGAGAAGTTTATTCTCGTCTTTGTCCAGGTTCCCCGCGGTCTTTTCCTTCAGGATTTCAAGTATCTCTATCGTGTGTTTCGCCGCGGATACGTTCACGGTTCTCTCCCTCGACTGCGGATCCGGTATCTCACCGAGATGGATAAGAGAAGAAGCGTTCAGGGATAGAATAAACGCCGAAAAATCCATCGTCAGCTCCCCCGATTTAGGCTTCTGTTTGGTTTTATCGCTCATGTTTCTTTCTCCCTGTGTTTTGCCGCTCACTAACTCATCGTTACTTTACCCATTCCTGCGGCCGCGCGTCGGGATGCTGGGACCGGTTATTAACTCATATACCTTGCGAATTTCGTTCTCGGATTGTAAGGGTGCGACTTCTCCATCTCTTCGAATGCCATCCTTTCGTTCTCGTAGATTTTGTCCGGCATTGCGATCTTTATAACTACGTACTGATCCCCCCTCGCCTTGGTTTTCAGGTTGGTAACTCCTTTGCCCTTGAGCCTGAGCTTTGTACCGCTCTGGACTCCGGGCGGGATCGTAAGCTCGGCTGTACCGTCTATCGTCGGCACTTCAATTCTTTTTCCGAGAGCCGCTTCGTAGATCGTTACCGGCACTTCGAGATAAATGTCGTCTCCCTTTCTCTTGTATATAGGATGTGGCTTCACGTTCACCCTTAAATAAAGGTCGCCTTTCATCTTGTCCCCTCCCTCTCCCTTGCCCTGAACCCGTATGCGCGAACCGTTGTCTACACCCGCGGGTATCTTGACCGAGAGCTTCTCAGTCTCGACTGTATCCCTCTTCTGCCTGCTTATGGACAGGTCCCTGATGCCTCCCCGGATGGCGGTATCGAAATCAATCTCTATCTGGTATTCGAGGTCCCTTCCTCTGGAGGGTCTTTCCTTCGTGACCGTGCTGAATATATCGCGGAACGCTTCGCCTCTGCTCCTGCCGTGACGTGCTTCGCCCGAGAATCCGAATATATCCTTGAAAATATCCTCGAATCCCGTGAAGTCGTTGGCGCTGTAGCTGTACTCATATGCCTGCCCGCCCGTATCACCAGCTCTCCTCCACGTCGTCCTGCCGCCCGGCCCGAACTCGGCGCTTCCGAACATATCGTAGGCCTTTCTTTTCTCTTCGTCGGAAAGCACCTCGTGGGCTTCCTGCACTTCTTTGAACTTCTCCTCGGATTCCTTGTTGTCCGGGTTCAAGTCGGGGTGGTACTTCCGCGCAAGTCTCCTGTAGGCTTTTTTTATCTCTTCTTTGGTCGCGTTCTTGGATACGCCTAGTATCTTGTAGTAGTCTTTAACGGTAGTCGCCATTTATATTTTTATGGAAGGGTTATTCCGTCCTCCGGTAATGACCCGTTCAAGGACAGAATAGCCTGTCACTCTTTTTACGTCAATCGCAGGTAGCTCCGGTATCGCCTCATGCATCCTCGAATTATCAGGCCCCCGACCGACCGTATTTAAAATTAGCCTTAATTACACCGGAGTCAATATTTTCGCGGGAGCAAAAGGCTCTGACAAATTAAAATAATCATCCGTTGGGTGAATTCAAGAAGGAACTAAGGGGGTTAAGCGTGCCGGGCGCTAATGAATCAGGGCATTTTACTGAGTATTCTCTATGGATCTGAATACTACGTCGGCAAGCTCCGAGAGAGCCTTTGCCGCCGTGCTTTCGGGTCTGGATATGACAATCGGGACGCCCGAGTCCCCGCCTTTCCTTATCTCGGGGTCTATCGGTATCTCTCCCAGAAAGGGTACTTCGAACTTCTCTGCCATCCTCCTTCCTCCGCCCCTTCCGAATATGTCTATATTCTCGCCTCCGGGGGCCTCCAGGTAGCTCATGTTCTCCACTATGCCAAGTATCGGCACGTTTAATTTTCTGAACATCTGCACGCCGCGCCTCACGTCGATGAGCGCCACGTCCTGCGGGGTGGTGACGATGAGTCCCCCGCTCAGCGGGGCCGTCTGTACGAGGGATAGCTGTGCGTCGCCCGTACCGGGAGGGAGGTCGATGACCAGGTAGTCGATACCCGTCCACTCGACGTCCTCGATGAACTGCTTTATCGCGCCGTGCACCATCGGCCCGCGCCAGATGACGGTCTCATCCTCGCCGATTAGGAAGCCGATGGACATGAGCTTGAGCCCGTGCTTCTCAAGCGGGATTATTTTGTTCTGCTCCGTCGCGTGCGGTCTTTCTTTCACGCCGAGCATTATCGGAAGGCTCGGTCCCCATATGTCGGCGTCCATGAGCCCCACGCCCTGCCTCTTCATGGCCATAGCCACGGCGAGGTTGACGGCTACGGTCGATTTTCCCACTCCTCCCTTGCCACTTGCGACCGCGATATAGTGCTTGATAGGGGGAAGCTTCGATTCCGCCTGTGCTTTAGCCTCTGCCTGTCCCGGCGCGGCATTGGATTCCCTCGCACTGGTGCGTATGTCGACGCCTGAGACTCCGGGCGTCTCAAGGAGGGCATTCCTCACCGCTTCCCCTATCTCCGCCTCCAGCTTCTTGTCGGGCTTGGGGAGCATTAGGGATACGGTTACACGCCCTCCATCGACCGCAACGTCTTTAACAATGCCGAAAGATACTATGTCTCTAGTGAATCCGGGGTACTTTACATTTCTAAGGACGCTCCGGATCCCGTCCAGGGTAATTTCCATTAACGGGGTGTAATCTCCTTGTCGTTCCGTACCGGTTTATGCAATACCGAGTTTTTCTTTAGCGTGGTCTGACATCATGTCGGGGTTCCACGGCGGGTCCCATACCACTTCGACGAGCACGTTGTCGGCGCCTATCTCCTTCACGGCCATCTCCGCCTGCTGGGCGATCATCGCTCCCATTCCGCATCCGGGCGTCGTGAGGGACATCTTGATGTTGACGTTTCTGTCCGAGGATATCTTGACGTTGTATATGAGGCCGAGGTCGACAATGCTTACCGGTATCTCGGGGTCATATACGTTCTGAAGCGCCTCGAACACATCGTCTTCGCTGAGTACTATATCCTTATTATCGTCTTTATTATCCGATTTCTCGAATTTGGTTAAGGTGACGTTTTTTTCTTCCTTAGCCGCGGGTTCGTCTTTCTTTATGCCTATGATTTTTTTGAATCCCATGGGTTCACTCTCCTTATTTAGTAGAGCACAACTATATGGTCGATTATCATTCGATGTCTCTCTTGACTCTATTATACCGAATGAGGGCGGTTCACGGTAATTACCGCTCCGAAGGGAAGCTCTTTACCGCCTACCAGGGCATCAATTTAACACCCGGGCTGATGAGGTGTCAAATTTGCCCGCACCCGTGAGCCAGTCTATTATTTCCTGCTGCGGATGCGGGCGAGAAAAGGTTAAATACTTGTTTGATTAAAATTTCACTTCCCTTCGAGATGCGCCCTCAGCATCCACGCCATCTTTTCGTGGCTCTCCATTAGTCCTGTCAGGAAATCGCTCGTCCCCATATCGTTATATTTCTCGTCGCAGGCTCTCAAATCCTTCCTCAGTTTCTTTATCACATCTTCATGGTCGGAGAGCAGCGAACGTATCATGTGCTGTGCGTCCGAGCCCTTTGTAGAGTCTTCTTCGAGAGTTTTGCTGTCGAGCATTTCCTGGAGCGAGCCGAGCGCGTGTCCGCCCAGTGTTCTCGCCCTTTCGGCGACGTCGTCCACTATCTGTTCGAGTGCCGTGTACTGGGCCTCGAAGAACTTGTGGAGATCGTTGAACTGCATTCCCACCACGTTCCAGTGGTATCCCCTCGTCTTCGTGTAGAGCACGTATTCATCGGCCAGCACCCTCGTAAGTATCTTTACGACCTGCGCGCTGTTTTTGTCTTCTATTCCTATGTTCGTCATGATTGTAACTGCCTCCTGTTTTAGTTTTTGTAATACAGGATAATAAGATAACTGACCGATATGAGTTATCAAGTAATAATAAATCTTATATGCTAAAATTATGCATTTACAAGCAGATAGTTTGCGGGTAAAATATAAAAATCGTGAGAGACAAAGCGTTTAAGCTGGAAAAATTAACAAGAAAGTCTAAAGAGAAGGGGCTGAAGCTCACCCCGCAGAGGATGATTATTTTCCATATCATCGCCGAGGATAACCGCCATATGACCGCGGACGAGATATATCAAAGGGCTAAAGCCGAATACCCGATGCTCTCGCCGGCGACGGTATATAGAAACATGGAGCAGCTCGTCGAAGCGGGCTTGCTCACTCACCTCGACCTCGGCGGGCCTTCCACCAGATACGACACCAACCTGGAAGAACATCACCACTTCGTCTGCGAGAAATGCGGCAAGGTCTCGGACGTGTATCTCAAGGACTTCACATACGAGCTGGACCCGGAGAAGTCCAATCTCTCCGACGTCCGCATCGATTCCCCGCAGTTGTACCTGCATGGGGTATGCAGGGAGTGCGAGTAGATTGGATAGGAATCAAGATGGAAAGTTTTTGTAATTGCAAACAGTTGCATGCCACATTGTGAGGAGTGATTTAGCCGACTCTTTACTGGCATTCTGATCTTTGACTGGGTATTCAATTTATATAGAAATTATTGCGTTCGGCTGAACTATTTCTTAGTGTAGGAACTTGCGTGTCATCACTGGACAATTATCCGAGTTTTTGCTTCGTGCGGAAATGATACTTGCATTTGTTGAAATTCGTCTTCAATAATGTCCTTTGGGCCATCGTTAAGAATGGCTCCAAAATAATATCAAAATCGGCCGTCGGGACGACCTGTAGTTTTGAGCTTCAGTGCGTCTCTTAAAGCTTTCGCACCAACTACGGCATGGTACGGTAGTTGAATTGTATCATACCGTATAATGGTTAATCGTGCGGGATGGTGGGGAGTCCAACGGAGTTTTCCAGTCGCTCGTTGCAGGAGATCAAACCACAAGCGTGGACTCTGATATGAATGGATTTCATAGAATTCATACCATGAGGGAGCGGGTATAGGCAATGTAACATCTAGTGGTCCCGTTCCAATCCAATTAGAAGATATGTTTTCTGTTGGTGTGTAAAAAAGAGCACAACGTTCCGCAAAAAGATCAGCTTGATCTAGAATTTCTTGTGGGGTGAAACTGACCGGTCCTTTATCCTCAATAATCTGGGCAAGTCGTTTCATTTGTCAACTCATAAGAGTTGAAAAGACAGCGTATCGTAGATTTCACTGATAGATCGAACTATCCACTAGAATAACTCGATAGCCTTCATGAATGAATTGCTAGATGAGGTTATTATCCTTTCTGTATTCAGCAACTTTGTTATATAGCAATTGAAAACTGCCGCTCCAATCGCGAGGCCTTTTGTTCGGATATATAATATCGAAATTATTATTAATACTTTCCCATGCTTTTGTAGTTGAATTATGAAGCATTTCAAGCATCATTTGTCTTAATGATTGAGGGAAGATGCTCCAACCAGCTTTAAGGAACATTCCTAACGATTCATAATAATTTGCAAGTTATGAAACTCTAGAGGGAAACACATCATCTATTTCTTTTAGCGTCTTTTTTTGCTCTCTGGCTTTTTCGACTTTTTGCTCAATCTGTGAGAATACTTCTTTTCTCAGCTCCGTCATCTCTTTAGAATGATGTTTCTGGATGATTTCATAAAAGCCGAGAAAAGAGAGTCTCTTATCTTGTAAGGCTTTCTTATAAATGAAAAGCCAGTACTGATTAGAACAAGTAAAGTCAAGATGTTGATGATTTCTGACATTTCCATTTATGTCTCAATGTGTCGCGTTACTATTAATTCACAAATCAATAACCTGCAGAATTAAACGTGTATAATTTCTTGTCAAGTAGAAGAATTCAATCGATATTAGGAGCACTATATCAGTGAGGATGGTATATAACAGCACACGATACTTATATATTAAGGGAGATTATAGTCAAGCAGCTAGCAGTTACGCTGAAATTTTTGAGAGGATTTCTGATAATTTTATAGATCTAGAGTAATCATTGAGCATCTCCGTATTGCAGGAGCCATATAACATTTCACTTTAATAATTAGACACAATGGACATACAGATCAACTGGTCAATATTTACAGCATTTGCAGCACCCATTCTAGCTCTACTGGTGGGAATGTGGCTCGAAAGATTCCTTGAGCGAAAACCCAAGCTAATCGCATATTTCACTCATGCCTCCGTTTTCGACATAAGGGGTGATAATCCAATACGAGTTCATACGCACGGGATTGTTATCCAGAACGCTGGGAAGAAACCGGCAATTGATGTCCGAGTACGACATAGCCTCCTACCAGTGAACTATAATGTGTTTCCTGATATCGAATATCGTGTTCAGAATCTACCTGGTGGTGGAGCGGAAATTGTGTTTCCGATGCTTGTTTTAAATGAATAAGTGTCGATCTCATACATCTATTTCCCTCCTGTTGTATATAATCAAATCCATGCAGGGATTCGTCATAGTGATGGATTCGCAACAGAGGTTACAGTCCTTCCGACCCAGTTGCATTCAGCGTGGGTCATAAGGTCATTGAAGGTGCTATTGGTTCTCGGCTGTGCCGCTGCTCTGTACATAGTGTTTGAAGTTGTTCGTATTGTTATTGGTTTGTTAAATAGTTCGGCAGGTGGGTGAATCCAGTCTATCTCCGATTATATTATATGGTTGCTCTCAAATCTTGTGCTGAAGCGCTATTACTAATTCCGGATTTGGAAAATCTTTAAAAAATAAGACCGTCCATAGTAGTATATTGTCAGGTAGCATTTTGTAGACTACCATGCCGAAAGATTCAAAAGAAGTTTCTTCTAATGAGCATGTGGATAAATGCAATCATTTTGAGCATATACGGAGAGGATTCGAGACCGCGCGCCGGGGAGATTTCGCGACGGATGCCGAGGTAAAAGCCTTTTTCGATAAATACGGCAAGCCCCCGATACCAGCAAAAACGAGCTAAAAACGCCCGACCCGTGTCTTAATTCCTACCCCGAATGCCGCATAAGGAAATCCATCGTCTTCTTGTTGAACTCTTCCGTATTCTCGTAGAGCGCGGCGTGAGCGCAGTTCTTAAAAACTATCAGCTCCGTATTTTTGATGTTGCTCGTCATCCTGTCCGCGAAACGCGTCGAGCATACCATATCGTACTCGCCGAAAGTGATGAGCGTAGTGGCCTTTATCTTGCCTAGCTGCGATTCGCAGTCGTGAGCTAAAACGGCGTCACTCTGTCTCATAAACGCATCCACGGGCTGAGCGGGCCTACTCCTCACGAAATCGGATAGAGCCTTTATGTATTCGGGTTTCGCGGCGTAAAGCCCAGGGGTGAAGCACCAGGGGAATATACTCAGGATCACGGCCTCCGCAACATTGCCGAGTGATTTCACGGCTAGGCGCCAGCCTTCGACAACTACCTTGAGGAAAGGGTCAGACTTCGTCCAGCCGCTATGGACCGACAGTGACTTAACCTTGTCCGGGTATTTCGCCGCGAGCCAGAGTCCCGTCGCCGCCCCCAGGGAAACACCCATCACGTGGGCGCTCTTTAATCCCAACGCGTCCATGAAAGCCGCTACATCGTCCGCGAACAGCTCCATGGTGTAAGTCCCCTCCGGCTTGTCGGTCTCTCCCGCCCCCCTCGGGTCAATCGAGATGCATTCGAAGCTCTTTCCATATTCAGGCGTCTGGAAAGCGTAGCAGGCGTTGTCGACGCTTAAATAAGGTATGAGGATAAGGGGCTCCCCCTGTCCCGTTTTCTCGTAATTGATATTTATACCGTTGGCTTTTACTTTAGGCATCTTATTTCACCCCGATTCTTTCGTTTGGATAGAAAGTAATCGTTAACTAATAACTCTATCTTAGCACATTTACGTTTATTTCTATATATGCTTTAAGCCCGTTCTGCACATAATTTTTTATTCTTGAAACATCCTTTGCCTCAAGTATATTTACACACCTGTTATCGGCTTCTATACCTTCGTACTGAGGGATCAACCTTAAATGGCATCTTTATTCAGCGGAAACCTGTCTCTGGTCATATTTTTCCCACTCGTGGGGATTACGGTTGTCCTGCTCCTGTCGTATATTTACAAAGACTCCGTGGAAAAAATGAAGCAGGGCGCGCTCGCCGTGACCTTGATAGACTTTCTTCTCTCCATACCCCTTTTCACCGCTTTTCAGCGCGGGTTTCCCGGAATGCAGTTCGAGACTAAAATACCGTGGATAACCGGCCTCGGCGTGAGCTACCACATAGGGATCGACGGAATAAGCCTGTTCCTTATTCTCCTCACCACATTCATGATGCCGCTCACGATACTGAGCTCCTGGCACGCGATACATAAGGGGATGAAGGAATTTCTCGTCTTCATGCTGATTCTCGAAACCGCGCTCATAGGGACTTTCGCCGCCCTCGATATGATTCTTTTCTTCGTATTCTGGGAGGCGGTGCTCATACCGATGTACTTCATAATCGGGATTTGGGGCACTGAGCGGAGGATATACGCGGCGGTTAAGTTCTTCCTCTACACGGCGTTCGGAAGCGCGCTCATGCTGATAGCCATCTTTTACCTGTTCTTCCTGCACATAAAACAATTTGGCGCGCCCTCTATGGACGTGCTCGATTTCTATAAGCTGAACATACCGTTTTACGGGATTCTGAGCCCTCAGGGGCTGACGTTCCTGGCGTTCTTCCTCGCCTTCGCCATCAAGGTGCCGATGTTCCCGTTTCACACTTGGCTCCCAGACGCGCACGTCGAGGCCCCCACGGCGGGCAGCGTAATACTTGCCGGGGTGCTGCTCAAGATGGGGTCATACGGGTTTCTGAGGTTCCTCATGCCGTTTTTCCCGCAGGCGACCGGGAAGTACCTTCCCATACTGATCGCAATTGCGATAATCGGCATTATATACGGCGCGTTCGTCGCCTTCGCTCAGAAGGACTTAAAGAAGCTCGTCGCATATTCGAGCGTTAGCCACATGGGCATGGTCATGCTGGGCCTATTCGTGCTCAACATACAGGGAGTAGAGGGCGGTGTATACCAGATGCTGAACCACGGGCTCTCGACAGGGGCGCTCTTCATC